>JAHEXZ010000069.1:3136-25140 GCA_023251835.1 Bacteroidota bacterium
GTCACCCTGAGCGAAGTCGAATGGCGTAATTCGTTGGTTAACCTTTCTGTGCAATAATAATTAGCCTTTGCGAAGTTTCTTCATTAAACTTGTCAAGCTTATAATTGCCTCGCAAATCTATTATTTTAAGCTTGCTTGCTGCAAAATAATTTTCAAAATCATTCAATGTAAGAGCCTTTACACGTTCCTGAAAATGATACATCTTCCCCTCATCAAAGAAACGAATATCTTTAACTATAAAATGATTTTCAATCTTTTTACTAATCTCAAATTTAATGTTATCAATAATTTTTACTTCATGTGCTACTAAATTAGCAATTACTTTCTGAACATTCATAAAATCAAGAACAAAAATCCCACCCGGTTTAAGTGTTTTACTCACTACATCTATAGTTGCATAATCATCCTTATCGTTTTCAAAATATCCAAAACTAGTAAACAGATTAACTACATAGTCAAATTGCTCCTCCCAAACAATTTTGCGCATATCCTTTAAGCAAAACTCTATATTTTCATTTGATGAAGCTGCCAGTTTTGATGCACAGGCAATATTTTCCGGGGATAAATCTATACCTGTAACGTTATACCCTTTCTTATTCAGATATAATGCATGACGGCCACTTCCACATGCTAAATCAAGAAATCTTGAATTATCCGCAGGGTGCAGATACTTGATAAGGTTATCTATAAATAGTTCTGCCTCCCTGTGATTGCGATGCTTGTATAAAACAGGATAATAGGGTGAATCAAACCAGCTCTCAAACCATTGTGTATTTTTATTCTCCGGCATGCACTTATTATTTCTGTAAAAGTAGAAATTATTATTCCCAAATTTGACTAAATTTGAAATAGTAAACAGCTATTTATGAGTAAAATTACTTTATCGTCAGCCAACTGGCAAAGTGAAATGAATGCTACTGCCTATAAGTACCACTCACTTATAGTGCAGGTGGGACTTGTACTAAACCTGATTTTTGCTATTGGTGACTACTTTAACAGCCCGGCTCATTTTACAGATTTTTTAATTTTCCGTATTGCTAACTCTTTAGTGATGCTGTGTATAGCTTTATTCCGGAGTAAATTTATAAATCGCCCCGCAATTATTGTGCTTATTCCGGTTATTGGTATTTCCATTCAAAATGCGTATATGTACAGTGTACTCAATGGTGCGGAATTTCAGAAACATTCTTTTGCTTACATTATGCTGTTTATAGCAGCAGGAATGTTTATTCTCTGGAAAGTAATTTATTCGATAATTGTAGTAGTAGTTTCTATCATTGCAAATGTTATTTTATTCCGGTTGAATAGCCACATGTCGCTCGATGAAATAATGGTTAATGGAGGGTTAGTTACCCTATCCGTTGCATTCCTGAGCATCTTATTGATATATCAGCGAACCAGCCTTAATAAAAAAGAAATTATGTCCCGCCTTGCTTTGGCAGAATCCAATAACCAGCTGGCTATTAAAAATGAAATTATTGAAGAAAAAAATAAAGATATACGTGATAGTATCAATTATGCATTGAATATTCAAAAAGCCATTTTGCCTCCTATTGAAAAAATAGATTCAGGATTAAATGATTATTTTATCCTGTACATGCCAAAAGATATTGTAAGTGGTGATTTCTATTGGTTTGATCGTAAACTAACAACACCACGTAACAATCAACCTGCGCAGGAGGTAGTGGCTATAGCTGCTATTGATTGTACCGGACACGGTGTTCCGGGAGCTTTGATGAGTGTTATCGGAAGCACAATTTTAAACCAAACTATAAACAGGGCTACTGTAAATAACGCGGGAGAAGCATTAGGTTCTTTTAACAAAAAAGTTTCTGAGGCCTTAAATACAATCAAAGATGGGATGGATATGGCATTGTGTATCATTAATTTTGACAAAATGGAACTACAGTATTCCGGAGCCAATAATCCTATCTATATTGTGAAAAATTCTGAAATTGCAGAGCAGGGAGAGGAATCCTCACTTCTCCGTTCTCCGGACTCTCAACTTATAGAAGTGAAAGCCACTAAACAGGCTATTGGAGCCGATACTACTGAAACTAAGGTATTTGCTAATAATAGTATAAAGCTCCAAAAAGGGGATTGTATTTACCTGTTTACCGATGGTTATGCCGACCAATTTGGAGGTGCTAATGGTAAAAAGTATAAATACGGACGATTTAAAGAATTATTGTTACGTGTGAATAAGCATCCTATGTCGCAACAAAAAGAACTTCTTAACCAGGAATTTATGAGTTGGAAAGGTAACCTGGAACAGGTGGATGATGTATTAGTTATAGGAATCAGGGTTTAACTTTTACAATATCATAAACAAAACTCTAAGAATAATCGTTTTTCATGCCAAGGACGCAACTTTGTTTTGTTTAAAAACGTCATGATTTGAGAACTTGCAATTGTATTTGGTTTATTGATTAACAAATATATAGATGAGCTTTTTTATACAATTAATAAGCATCCTTAAAATCTATATTACATTAGTTATTGTTATAACTGTTTGCTGGTCATCTTCTGTGGTTGCCCAATCAGGAAATTGTGATCCCGCTACCCCATTTTTTAATGTTGATCTTTCCTCAGACCCAAATGGAAGCTGGATTTCTCCTGTAACCCCAAGAATAGACCATTGCTGTGGAGCCACAGGTTCTGAAAGGTGCGTTGAATTTTTAGTTACATTGTCACCTGATGCAGTAGCTATAAATTTTGAAGTAGCTTCAGGTGCTAATCCCCCTGGCTGGTATTATAAAATAAATTGTGGTACTCAAGCTGCTCTGGGTTCACCCATTTGCATCAATGGCCCCGGCCCATATACCATTACCGTATGTAAGCCTGGTAGTAATCTGATGCAATTCAAGATAACCTCTTATGCCGGTCCCGCATCATCACCGGACCGTACTGTGGGAGATGGGTGCAACACTATCATGTCCGTTTCCGGCCTTGTTACTTCATCTATTACATGGACTTCTATTTTTCCGGGGGCAATAGGGGTTTATAACTCTTATTTAAGTTGTACCAATGCTTGTACTACCTCTGTGGTAACCCCGGCAAGTGGGCACCCTGCTTATGTGGATTATCAGGTATGCGGTTTGCCATCAGCAGGCTCTTGTGGAACTCCCGGTACTTTTTGTGATACAGTGAGGGTATATATGTCTTCCCCGATTTTAAATACGGTTACTCCTAATCCTGCTACTTTCTGCGTTAATAACCCTACTGTAACTCTTACTGGAACTGTAAATGGAGGTGTTGCTCCATACACTTATGCCTGGACCAACGCTGCAAATGGATCTGGAACTGTTGTTGGCAATGGAATAAGCTACACAGCCACAGCCATTGGAACTTATTCTTTTATTGTATATGACCAGAACTATCCAGACTGTCCGCCTTCAATTGTAAATGTACCGGTAACTTCCACTCCTTTACCAGTTGTAAATGCAGGGCCGGATAAAATATCATGTGCCACCTCTGTTAATATCAGTGGAACTGTAACAGGTGCATCCGGTGGAATATGGTCTGGAGGGAGCGGAAGTTTTACGCTCGGAGCCACCGCATTGACAAATACTTATACCCCTACCTTATCAGAACTGAACAGCGGAACTGTTGTATTAACACTGACCTCAACCGGAAATGGTGCCTGTAACCCTGTTTCTGACCAGGTTACACTGTTTGTGGCCCCTCCAATAAGTGCATCAATAAGTGCTCCTTCTGTACTATGTTATGGTCAAACAACAACACTCACAGCCAATGTTACAGGAGGTATGGGCCCATTTACCTATTTATGGAACACTGGGGCAACAACTCAAACCATTACTACAAACTCCGCAGGAACTTATAGTGTTACTGTAACTGGTGCAAGCCCTGGATTTTGTACTGCCACTGCTTCGGCAACGCTTACTGCTAACCCTCAGATTGTGATAACTACATCGCCCAATAATGCTGTTTCCTGCACCGATTCAGCTTCTATATGGGCCAGCGCTACCGGAGGAACAGGAACTTACACTTATTTATGGAGCAATGGTGCAACCACCTCTACTACCAGTGTGAATACAGGTACTTATGCGGTTACAGTTACAGATGGGGTTGGTTGTTCTTCAACCGGTTCCGTGAGCGTTACAACAAGTAGCACATTAGCAGTTTCAGTAAATCAGCCTCCGGTAATATGTAATGGAACAACAACTACACTTACCGCAACAGCGAGTGGTGGACTGGGTGGTTATTCCTATCAGTGGAATTCAGGGGCTACAACTACAAGTATAACTACCGGTGCAGGTAATTACTGTGTTACGGTCACTGACGGGGGAGGGTGTATTGTCTCAGGGTGTGCTACAATAACACAAAACTCGCCAATAACAGTAAATATTCCAATCCCTGCCACGGTTTGTAATGGAGCATCTGCAACAGCTACAGCAGCTGTGAGTGGCGGCCAGGCTCCCTATACTTTTTTATGGAATA
This sequence comes from Bacteroidota bacterium, assembly GCA_023251835.1. GTDB lineage: Bacteria > Bacteroidota > Bacteroidia > 2-12-FULL-35-15 > 2-12-FULL-35-15 > 2-12-FULL-35-15. The sequence goes on from JAHEXZ010000069.1 coordinate 7,598, forward strand.
CCGGCCAAACTACTCAATCACTGACGGCAACTGCCGGTACCTATACTGTAACTGTAACTGATATGCTGAACTGTAGCAATACAGCATCCGTCACCATTTCACAGGCAACATCACTCGTAATTACACCCAGTACTGTTGCTGTTGGATGCTTTGGAGGCAGCAATGGAATGGCAACTGCCTCTGTTTCCGGTGGTACACCTTCATATTCTTATGCATGGGCACCCTTTGGCGGTGCAGGAGCAACGGCTTCAGGGCTTACAGCAGGTACTTATTCTGTTGTTGTAACTGATGCTATGGGATGTTCTGCAAACGCTACAATGGTTGTTTCTCAGCCCACAGCCTTATCTGCAACCACCACAGTTCAAAACAATGTAAGTTGTAATGGAGGTAGCAATGGTGCCGCAACTGTAAACCCATCGGGAGGAACGGCTCCTTATTCTTATGCCTGGAGCCCCGGTGGAGCCACTGGGCAAAATGTAAGTGCCTTCAGTGCAGGAACTTATACTGTCACTGTTACTGATAACAAAGGTTGTACAACTACAGTGCAAGTCACAATAACCGAACCTGCCAATCCATTATCGGCAAGCATTGATACTACTATAAACGTTTCCTGCAATGGCGGCAGTAATGGTAGTGCTACAATATCAGCTTCCGGAGGTACTCCGGGTTATTCTTATTCATGGGCACCAGGTGGAGTAACTACTGCCACAGCAACAGGTTTGGCTGCAGGTAGCTATACTGTAACCATTACAGATACAAAAAGCTGCACTTTTCAATTGCAAATTATTATAAGTCAACCGACAGCATTGACTTCAGGTATAAGCAACAGTATAAATGTAAGTTGTAACGGAGGAAATGATGGTTCTGCAACTGTTTTGCCGGCAGGAGGAACAAACCCCTATACCTATGCCTGGAATACCAGTCCTGTACAAACAACAGCTACAGCCGTGAATTTGGGTGCTGGCAGCTATTCTGCTACCGTTACAGATGCTAAAAACTGTGTAATAAACTCACCAACTGTTACTATTACACAGCCACCAGTATTAAGTGTAACTGCTTCTCCATCGGTATTTGTATCATGTGATAGTGCCATTACAATCACATCTTCGGCCAGTGGGGGAACAGGAAGCTACAGTTATTTATGGAATACGGGTGCCTCTGCTACCTCAATCTCCGTGAATACTGGTTCATACATTATAGTTGCTACTGATGCTAATGGTTGTTCCGCCTCAGATACAGTGAGCGTTTTGGCTACAAATAGTACCTTGGCAGTTTCAATAAGTCAACCACCCAATATCTGCAATGGTTCAACAATAGCCATTACAGCTACCGTTTCCGGTGGACTTGGTGGTAACAGCTATCTATGGAGCACAGGGGCTACAACTGCTTCTATTACTGTTGGTGCAGGAAGTTATTGTGTTACCGTAACTGATGCAGGTGGCTGTATTGCTACTGCATGCGTAACAGTAGTTGAAAATCCTGTCATAGTCTTAAACATTGCAACTCCTCCGGATGTTTGCCCTGGTAATACTGCAACTGTCACTGCTTCTGCCACCGGAGGTCAGCCACCTTTCACTTACCAGTGGAACACTGGTGAAACAACTCAATCGGTCATAAAATCTGCAGGTACATATACTGTTACTCTTACAGATGTTACAGGAGTCGGCTGTGCAACCTCTGCAAATGTTACCATTACTGAAGAAACACCCATCTCAACAACCGTAAGCCATACAAATGTGAGCTGTTTCGGAGCAAATAATGGAACTGTTACAGTATATGCTTCAGGAGGAGTGCCAGCATATACTTATTTATGGACCCCGGCCGGAGGAACAAATGCTTCCGCAAACCATCTGAGCCCGGCAACATATACAGTTACTATTACAGATTCATTGGGATGCACTAAAACAGATAGTGTAACCATCATTCAACCTCCATCTCCGATTACAATGTCACTAACCGGTACCAATAACTTATGTTTTGGAGACTCTTTGGGAACTGCTACCGCTATTGGCAATGGAGGAGCCCCTCCTTATTACTATTTCTGGTCAATTATTGGTGATACAACCAACTCAATAAGTAATTTGCCTGCAGGAACATATAGCGCAACTGTTGCAGATACCACTGGCTGTTATATAGCAGATACTATTGTTATTGATGAACCTGATGAACTTGTACTTACAGCAACAGCTACACAAATAGAATGTTATGGCGAAACAGGAAGTGTCAGCCTTCTTCCAACAGGGGGAACAGCAACATATACTATCTCTGGTGATGATACTGTAAACCTGGCTTCCGGAACATATAATTACACTGTTACAGATGCAAATGGCTGCACTGCAATAACACAGGCCATCATTACTCCCGGCCCTGCTCCATTTATTCTTACAGCAACACCTATACAAATTGCATGTTTTGGCGGCACCGGAGGTGTCAGCTTATCTGTAGCAGGTGGTGTAGGCCCTGTAGTTATTACAGGTGATAATACTACCAATCTAAGTGCTGGAACTTATAATTATACAGCAACAGATTCAACAGGCTGCACGGCAACAGCACAGGCAATTATTACTGCTCAGCCGTCAGCAGTAACACTTACTGCTACTGCTTTTCAAATTAACTGTTATGGACAAATAGGAAGTGTTCAGCTATCACCAACTGGTGGTACAGGTTCATTCGTTATAACCGGTGATGATACCACCAACCTTATTGCAGGTACTTATACTTATATTGCTACTGATATAAACGGATGTTCTGATACAACACAAGCCACTATTAATCCCGGACCTGCTCCATTTGCACTCACAGCTGTTGCTGGTGAAATCAGCTGTTATGGCCAAACTGCAAACGTCAGTTTGAATACAAATGGTGGAGTAGGGGTGATTACCATTACGGGTGATGATACTACTAATCTTATTGCTGGTACATACAATTATACCGCAACTGATTCAACAGGCTGTACAGCAACAGTACAGGCTGTTATTGCTCCCGGCCCGTCTCCGTTTATTATTACAGCAACACCTATGCAAATTGCATGTTTTGGAGAAACAGGAAGCGTTAGCTTATCTGTAACTGGTGGCATAAGCCCTGTTATTATTACGGGTGATGATACTACCAATCTTATTGCAGGAACGTATAATTATACAGCAACAGATTCGATGGGGTGTACTGCAACGGCTCAGGTAATAATAAATCCGGCTCCTGATAGTCTTACAGTTGCCATAGCTATTACGGAGGTAAGCTGCTTTGGAGGAACGAATGGTACAGCTACAGCTATTGTTAATGGAGGCACTTCTCCTTTTCATTACACCTGGCAAAATGCTGATACCTTAGCTTCAATAACGGGGTTGGGAATTGGCACTTATAGTGTTAATATAGTTGATGACAGAGGATGTGTGGCAGCAGATTCAACACTTATTTCCGAACCTTCTGAAATTATACTTAGCGGCTCTGCTATTGCTTCTACATGCGGGCTTAATAATGGAAGTGCAACAGTTAATGCTTCCGGTGGGATAGGAACCTATACCTATTTATGGTCGCCTTCAGGTGCTCCTAATGCAACTGCCGATAGTTTGTTTGCTGATGATTATACTGTTGTGGTTGCAGATTCAAACAACTGTCAAAAGCAAATGACGCTCACGGTTGATTCTTCTTCTTTTTTAATTGCTGACTTTTCTGCTACAGATGAATGTCTTACTATTCCTACTGTATTTACTGACAGTTCCATTGCTTCTCCTGGTTCCATTACCTCATGGCAATGGAATTTTGGTGATTCCAGCCCTGTGAGCAATACAATCAATCCTACCCATTTATATACTTCTTCCGGAAATTATAATATATCCTTAACTGTTACATCTTCTGATGGATGTATTTCAACAGTTATACTGCCGGTTATTGTTCATGCATTGCCAACGGCAAGTTTCATAAGTTCAAAAGTTTGCCTTAATGCGGTGACTTCATTTTCTGACCTCTCGGTTGTGACTGGCGGGGATAGTATTAGCACATGGTCATGGAATTTTGGTGATATGACTCTACCCGCAATCATCAAAAATCCAAACCATACCTACGACTCTTCAGGAATATATACCGCTACACTTTTAGTCGCCAGTAACTATGGATGTATAGATACCGTAAGTTTACCTGTAACGGTTTATTCAAATCCGATAGTTCAGTTTATTGTTGACGATAGCAGTGGTTGTGTAATCCATTGTTCTCAATTTACTGATATAAGTGATACTGTTGCAGGGCCAATTACCAATTGGCAATGGAATTTTGGCGATGGCTCTCCAATTGGAACAAATCCCAACGAAGAACACTGTTACAATAGTGTAGGAACCTATAGTGTTTCGCTCACTGTTACTACAACTTATGGCTGTTCTTCGTTAAGCACACAGAATAATATTGTTAATGTATATCAATCGCCTCAGGCAGAATTTAGTTTTACTCCTGCATCACCAACTACCCTTACGGCTGCTGATATTTATTTTGATAATTCATCCGTTGGTGCTTCGTCATGGGTTTGGAATTTTAGTGATATAAATGATACTGCCGGAAGCAGCTACCAATTTCCAACACATACTTATTCAAGTACAGGCAATTACTGTATTATGCTTACTGCACAAAACAGTTATCAGTGTGCTGATACCATTACTCATTGTATAGAAATTGAACCGGATTTTACCTTTTTTATTCCTAACGCTTTTTCTCCTTATGACAGCTATGGAGTTAATGATGGATTTTCAGGTTATGGAACGGGTATCAGTAAATATGAAATGTGGATATTTGACAGGTGGGGTAATATGATATTCTATACAAATAATATTGAAGTAAAATGGAATGGCAAAGCAAACAAAGGTAAGGAAATGGCTCAAAGAGATGTGTATGTATATTTGATAAAAATTGAGGATTTTAAAGGCGTTCAGCATGAATACCGCGGTACTGTTACACTTGTCAGATAGAACTTTTACTTATTCCTTCCTTAAAAAAACCAAAATGAATTTCAATTGCCAGGCATTCAACTGTTTTTTTTATCTTTGTTTTTTCCTTTACACTTCAATATATTAATTGATATGAAAAAAATAGCATCACGCGTATGTATAGTATTCGCCTTACTTATAATGGCTCCGGTTTTTGCTCAACATGGTGGGAAAGTCGACCCCTTTGAGGCGCAACAGAAACTGATACAGGGCAATTTTGAAGGAGCCTTAGACGATTACTTGAGTTTACGGGAAGAAGATCCTAAAAATGACAGCTACAATTACAATATTGCTATTTGTTATTTGAATACCAATATTAATAAATCTAAAGCAATACCCTACTTGGAAACCATAACACGTAAGCCTAAATATGATCCTAATGCCCTGTATTTATTGGCAAGGGCGTATCATTATGCTTATCGTTTTGATGATGCTATCAAAACCTACACTTCTTTTAAGCAGATTGGACGGGGCACTATTGAAAATCTGAAAGATGTAGATCGCCAGATACAGTTTTGCATCAATGCCAAAGAGCTTATAAAATTTCCTGTTAATGTGACCTTTGAAAATTTAGGTTCCAATGTAAACTCTCCTTATGCTGATTATTACCCCTTTGTCCCCAATGACGAATCATTTATTATATATAATTCGCGCAGGCAGGAAGCTGGTGCTGAACAAGTGAAAGAAGATGGAACCTATCCACCGGCAGTTTATATTTCAAAGGAAACTAGTGGTGTTTTTGCCAAAGCTAAACGTTTTGAAGCTCCAATAGTAAAAAAAGAAGGAGAACAGGAGGTTATAGGGCTATCGGGTTCAGGTGATGTAATGCTTCTCTATTACAATAACAATAAAGGGGTAGGAGATATATATATTACAACTGGCGATAAAGGAAAAAACTATAAAACCCCTGAGAAATTAAGCGAAAATATTAACTCCTCTGCAGAGGAGATTGCTGCCTGTATCAATAATGATGGTACAATACTTTATTTTGCCAGCGATAGGAGTGGAGGAGTTGGCGGTACTGATTTATATGTAAGTAATAAACTGCCAAATGGTATCTGGGGGCCTGCACAAAACCTTGGACCTGAAATAAATACTCCATATAATGAAGATTTCCCTAACATTAGTCCGGATGGGAAAATCTTATTTTTTAGTTCAAACGGACACACCACCATGGGTGGGTATGATATCTTTAAAGCAGAGAAAGATCCCGCTACTCAAAAATTTACCAACCCTACAAATATGGGATACCCTGTAAATACCCCTGAAGATGATTATAACTTCCGTATGGCAGCTAATGGCCGTTTTGGGTATATGGCTGCATTAAGGGAAGGCGGTTTAGGTGATTTGGATATTTATCGCGTTACTTTTAATGATGTTGACCCTCAGTATTCTGTCGTTTTGGGCGACATCGTTTCAGCCGACTCTACACAAAAGCTAAATTTTATTGACGTTTTTATTACTGTGAATAATGATAAAACCAATGAACTGGTGGGTACTTATTTGCCTAATCCGCACTCCGGTCGTTTTATTATGATTCTTGCTCCCGGCAGTACCTATGATGTTACTATAGAAGCTACCGGCTTTAAAACAATAAATGAAAAAATTACTATTTTAGATAAAAGCTCCTACCGTTTCGAGATCAAAAAAGACATAAAACTGAACCCGGAAGGGTACCAAAGCAAAAATTAAAAACGGTTTTTTTAATTTTTTTTGGAAAATTCGGTATAAATTCCGTTATTTGCAGTCCCAAAAAAATTAGAACATACCTATTAAATAGAAAATACAATGTCAAGAGTTTGCGAAATTACAGGGAAAAAGGCGATTGTGGGTAACAAAGTATCTCACTCTAACACCAAAACAAAAAGAAAATTTAACGTAAACCTGAAAGTTAAAAAATTCTTTTTACCAGAGGAAGATAAATGGATTACCTTACGTTTGTCTACTTCAGCATTACGTACTATTAACAAAAATGGTATTACCGCTGTTATTAAAGAAGCAAGAGAACAAGGGTTGAAAAAATAATTAGGTTTTAATTTTCTGAATAACAATTACATACAATGGCAAAAAAAGGCAATAGAATCCAGGTAATTTTGGAGTGCACAGAGCACAAAAACAGTGGTAAACCCGGAACGTCTCGTTATATCACAACAAAAAATAAAAAAAATACTACTGAACGGTTGGAGTTTAAAAAATATAACCCCATTCTAAAAAAAGTAACGGTTCATAAAGAGATTAAATAATAATTAGATGTGAAACAGGGGTATGAGCGAAAGACAATAAGGTCTTAATCTCAAATCTCAAATCTCAAATCTCAAATCTGACACAAAATGGCAAAGAAAGTTGTTGCAACGCTTAAATCCGGTAAAGGAAATAACTTTACAAAAGTGATTAAAATGGTAAAATCACCTAAAACAGGTGCTTATTCATTCAAACAAGAGATCGTTCATAACGATCATATAAAAGACTTTTTAGCGTCTAAATAATAGAACTTACGTATGAGTGCTTTTGTAAAAGCTTCCTCCAAAACCGGGGAGGCTTTTATTATTTCTAACCAATAAAACTATGGGTTTTTTCAGTTTTTTTAGTAAAGAGAAAAAAGAAAGCCTTAATAAAGGCCTTTTTGTTACCAAGCAGAGTTTTTTTAGCAAACTGGCGAATGCTATATTAGGAAAAGCCGTTGTTGATGATGAAGTGCTTGATAATCTTGAAGAAATATTGTTAACCTCCGATGTTGGGGTTGATACTTCCTTACGTATTATTGAACGTATCAAAAAACGTGTTGCCCGGCAACGTAAAGTGGAAACCTCGCAACTCAATGAAATTTTACGCGAAGAAATAGCCGGATTGCTGGTTTCAAACGGTATGGAAGATAAGGAAGACTTTGCCATTCCGGCCAATAAAAAGCCTTACGTAATCATGGTAGTAGGTGTAAATGGTGTTGGAAAAACAACCACCATTGGTAAACTATCTCATCAATTCAAAAAAGCCGGTAAAAGTGTGGTCATTGGTGCTGCCGATACTTTCAGAGCTGCGGCTGTTGATCAGATTAAAATATGGGCAGAACGGGCTGGTGCTCACCTTGTATCACAGGGAATGAATGCTGACCCGGCTTCTGTTGCTTTTGATACGCTTAACTCGGCTATTGCAAAAAATGCTGATATCGTAATTATTGATACGGCAGGCCGTTTACACAACAAAGTAAACCTGATGAATGAGCTGAGTAAGATTAAAAATGTAATGCGTAAAATAATACCGGATGCACCGCATGAAGTATTATTGGTATTAGATGCATCTACCGGTCAAAATGCTATTGAACAATGTAAACAATTTACAGCAGCCACCGATGTAAGTGCATTGGCTTTGACAAAACTGGATGGTACTGCCAAAGGAGGCGTTGTAATTGGCGTATCCGATACCTTCAAAATACCAGTTAAATACATTGGTGTTGGTGAAAAAATGGAAGATTTACAGGTATTTAATAGGAATGAATTCGTAGATTCATTGTTTAAGCAATAAAACATGCTGTTGCTTCGCCTTCCTATTGGGTTCCTTAATTTTTTGCAATTCTTGAAGCCAGCCGTGCTAATCTTGCTTGCCAAAATACTAATAAAGGAAAAACACAAGCTCAATTGCCAAAAAAAGAATTGTAAGGTCGTTTGGTTTCCCTAATTGATTCCATGAAAGTAATCGATCTAAATAAAGTTCCGCTTTTATAAATAAGCAATAAAATGTTGCATATAAATGCAACCTATTTAGCCTTTTGCTCGTCTGCTACAATAGAAAACAAGAATAGTTTCAAGCTTACGTTTTTAAACAATCTAACCGCATTGTAGCATGCAAAAACAGCTTCTCCTATTTATATTTCTTGTAGTATCAGTCGTAAGAGGAGCATCTCAGTCAGCATTTCCTGCTATAGATAGTAAAGAATACCAGGATTTAAAAAAACAAGGGCTATTACCAAAGGACTTTATTACAACCAATCAACAATCCTTTACCCCATCATTAGAAGATTTAAAAAAATTAGGCGCTACCCACAAAATGGGAGGAACTCCCGGTAATCCACCATTACCTGCGTCCGGCAGTAATTGCAGCTGCTATATAAACCCGGATAATACGTATACAGTAGCTATGGTTCCAAATGATGACGGAAGTTCTAATCTGCTTGCTATACCATTTAATTTTTGTTTATACGGAATCAACTACAACACCTTGTACATCAATAACAATGGCAACATCTCATTCGGCAGTTCATATTCTACATTCTCATCCAGCCCTTTTCCTGATCCAAATTATATAATGGTAGCCCCATTCTGGGGAGATGTAGATACCAGGGGTACAGGTACTGTATACTATAAGATAACTCCAACGGCTATGTACGTGAACTGGGAAGCTGTTGGGTATTTTAGTATGGAAGTAGATAAAGTAAACACTTTTCAATTGATCATCACAGACGGTAATGACCCAATACTTCCCTCAGGAAATAATATTGCTTTTTGTTATGGTGACATGCAATGGACAACTGGTGCAGCATCAATGGGTGTAGACGGCTTTGGAGGAGTGCCATCAACAGTAGGAATCAATAAAGGCGATGGAGTGAATTACATACAAATTGGCCGCTATGATCAACCAGGCTCTACCTATGATGGTGGCTATGGGAACAATGATGGTGTAGATTGGTTAGACTATAAATCCTTTTATTTTAACTCCTGCTCGGGAACCAACCTGGCTCCTATAGCCAGCGGAATCAATAGCTGTGATACGATTACGATATGCGGAGTAGATGATACCCTGATAATTGATGCGCTGTTCCTCTCCCCTGAAATAGGACAAAACACTACAATAAGTGTAAATACTTACGGAGTTCCGGGAATAAGTGTCTTGAATAATACTCCAGGAAATTCAGCCTCTGCCCAGGTAATGATCATTTCAGACAATGCTAATGCGGGAAACCATATTATCACTTTTACGGCAACGGACAACGGTGTTCCTGCTGGCATTACAACAGTGAATGTAAATTTATATGTTGACGTTGCAAGCGCAATAACCTTTTACCCTGTTATAACAGGCAACTTGTCGATGTGCCTTGGAGACAGCACCTTACTCAGCGTTAGCCCTACAAATTATGATTCCTATTTGTGGAATACGGGTTCTACAGCTACTTCCATCTTTGCACATACTACAGGAGAATATTGGGTTACATCCAGTTTCAGCGGTTGTTACAGAACTAATTTTGTAAATGTAATAGCAGAACCTTCTCCTGTTGCAACAATAGCAAACAATTCAGGAATATGTTCAGGCGGCAGTACTACATTAACGGCATCAGGAGGAGGAACATATCTGTGGTGGAACAGCACCGATACCACAGCAACCAAAACGGTTAGCCCAACGGTTACCACTACGTATATCGTTGAAGTGAAAAACAGTCAGGGATGTATAGATACGGCACAAGCTACAGTTGTTGTGTACCCGGCTCCTATTGCCGATTATAACTACAGTGGTGTGTGTCTGAACCAACCCATGAGTTTTACCGATGCTTCAACATTCACTGGAGGTACTATCACAGCCTGGTCATGGGACTTTGGTGATAACAGTCCTATTATTTTCACACAAAATCCAACACATGTATATGCCGATACTGGAACCTATACAGTTACATTAATCATTACAACCAATAATGGTTGTTTAGACGTATTAACTAAAAATGTTGTTGTTCATCCGCTTCCGCATGCGCAATTTTCTGCAGGCAGTGGCTGTGTTGGAAGTATTATCTATTTTATTGATTCCTCATCCGTTGCAAGTCCGGATAATTTACAATACTGGTCATGGGATTTCGGAGATAACAGCCCTTTAAACAACAACCAGAATACCACACATCAATATGCTGATACAGGCCATTACGATGCGCAGTTAATAGTTGTTTCCAATTTTGGTTGCCGTGATACCGCTACAAACATTGCAGTTGTGTCATCCCCCTTAGTTATTAATTTCAGTACCGTAGATACAGTGGGATGTAATCCGTTTTGCATCGATTTTCAAAATCTATATGTTGTACCTGCTGGCCATAGTGTATCTTATTTATGGGATTTTGGGGATGGAACTATGTATGATACTACAACAAATCCGCATCATTGTTTTATCAATAATTCACTCACTTTACCGCAGAGCTTTAATGTATCACTAACTGTAACTCCCGATACAGGCTGCGTGACAACATACACCAAGAATAATTATATTCTGGTTAACCCATCCCCTATAGCTGATTTTTCAATGGATCCAGACCCCGCTTCTATTCTTTATCCTGAGATTTCATTTACCAATTTATCCATTGGTGCTGATGCCTGGAACTGGGACTTAGGTGATCTCTCCACATCAACAGATATGGCTCCGCAACCCCATACGTATGCTGATACCGGTAGTTATGCCGTTACACTAATTGCCTCTAACCAGTTTGGTTGTTTTGATACCGTTGAACATATTATGAATGTCCATGCTGATTGGTCTTTTTATATCCCCAATTCATTAACTCCCTTAGACCACAACGGAATCAATGATACCTTTCAGGGATATGGTTATGGTATATTGGAATACGAAATGATGATCTTTGACAGATGGGGCAACGAAATTTTTTATACCAACATTTATAACAACGCTTGGGATGGAAGAGCACACCACGGAGCTAAAGCAGCAGAGAGCGATGTATATGTTTATCTTTTTAAGATCAAAAATATAAAAGGTGAACGATTAACTTACAGAGGTATTATCAATTTAATAAGATAATCTTTATACACTATTCTTTTATCAACTATAACTGATAATTAAAATATTATAACATGAGATCGAAATTACTTATACTGATTTGCTTAATCATAGCTGTAATAAGCGGATGGGCAAAAAGTACCGGCCAGCAGGCGAGAAATCAATTAAAAAAACATTTCTCAAAAGAAGAAAGTGATACAAACCATCAACTTTTTAAACTTTATTCCGGCTCCTCCAAAATCAATGTGAAAGCTGATTTCAAAGATGCTGTTTTCCTGGAACTCAATTACAATGAGCTGAAGAATATTAACAGGACAAAATCATCTTTGTTAACGCTATCCATTCCTACTTCTGAAAGCACTGAAGTAACATTTGATCTTCATACGGAAAGAATACTAACAGACAATTTCTCTGTAATAACTCAAAAAAGTGAAAAAGTAAAATATACTCCCGGACTTTATTATCAGGGAACAATTGAAGGAGTGAGCCCTTCACTGGCAGGTTGGAGTATGTTTGATAATTCTGTTATGGCTGTATTTTCATACGGCCATGACAATTATGTACTGGGTGTTTGGAAAGACAAATCCAATATCAATAATTCTATTTATATTCTTTATAAAGACAGCGATGTATTGTTTAAAAGGGAATTTAAATGTGGTGTACTTGACCCACCGGTTGAAAAAGCTGCCGGTATTGATAATGGAAACCATCTGCAAAGTAACCAGTGCATCAAGATCTATTTTGAGTGTGACTATCAAATGCTATTGGATCAGGGCAGTGTGACAAATGTAACAAACTATGTTACCGGCATGTTCAATGTTGTTCAATTGTTGTATACCAATGAAACTATCAATACTGAAATATCCCAGATATTCGTTTGGACATCCGCTGACCCTTATATTCCTAATACAACTTCCAACGACTTACTTAATAATTTCCAGGCAACAAGAACAACATTTAATGGAAATGTGGCGCATTTGCTTACCACCAGAAATTTGAATGTTGGAGGCTTGGCATATTTAGACATTATCTGTACACCCAGTAGTGCTTATGCAATCAGCAATATCGACAATACGTATTCTGCTTATCCAAATTATAGCTGGACGATAGAGGTAGTAACACATGAATTAGGACACAATTTTGGTTCAAACCATACTCATTGGTGTGGCTGGACAGGAGGAGCTATTGATGACTGTTATGCTGTTGAAGGCTCCTGTTCACCGGGACCAACACCAACAAGCGGAGGTACCATCATGAGCTACTGCCATTTATCAAGCACAGGAATAGCACTTACCAATGGTTTTGGGCCATTACCCGGAAATGCAGTCCGTAACGCCTATAATGCAGCTTCCTGTCTGACAGCATGTGCCAGCCCACCACAAACTGATTTTGTTGCATCTTCCTCCAATTATTGTTCAGCTCCAGCAACTGTCACCTTTACAGATCAAACTATAGGATATATCACCTCCTGGGCATGGGATATTGACAACAATGGAACTATTGATTACACCACACAATCACCCACACATACGTATACTTCAACAGGAAATTATACGGTAAAACTTATTACTACAAATGCTAATGGAAGTGATACAATGATCAAGACCAACTATGTTATTGTTGGTACTGTTGCACCAGCAGTATCTATTGCTATCACTACAGGTTCGAATTCAATTTGTGAGTTTATTCCTGTAACTTTTACTGCCACTCCTACCAATGGGGGGCCAACTCCAACTTACCAATGGTATTTAAACGGCTCTCCTGTTCTGGCTGGAACTTATCCTACTTATACTTCGTCCTTGCTGGCCAACAATGATGTATTAACATGTGAGGTTACATCCAGTGCACCTTGTCCAAGCCCTACAACTGCTATGAGCAGCAGTATTACTATGACAGTAACTCCAAATGTGGCTCCATCTGTTGCCATTGCTGTTACCTCTGGTTCATCCACAATGTGTGCCGGCAGCTCGGTTACATTTACTGTCACTCCTACCAATGGTGGCTCCAATCCTTCTTATCAGTGGAAAGTGAATGGCACCAATGTAGGAACAAACAGTCCAACGTTTACCTCTTCTACTCTGGCAAATGCCGACCTGATAACTTGTGTTTTAACATCGAATGCAACATGTGTAAATCCAAGCTCAATTACCAGTAATATTGTTCCCGTAATTGTAAATCCTATTGGTAGCCCAACAGTTTCAATAGTTATATCATCAGGAAGCAATCCAACATGTCCTGGCGTTCCGATAACTTTTACAGCTACTTCTACCAGCGGAGGAAGTAATCCTGTATACCAATGGAAAAAGAATGCTGTAAACGTTGCTATTGGAACAAATTATACTCCTGTATCACCAGCAAATGGTGATGTAATAACGTGCACAGTCACTTCCAATGCTCCCTGCCTAAGCAGCAGTACAGCAACGAGCTCAGACATTACTATTTCTGTGATGCCTTCTCAAAATACAGGAATATCTATTGCTATTACAAATGGAACAAACCCCGTATGTGCAGGTTCTACTGTAACATTTACTGCTACACCGACAAATGCAAATAGTCCAACTTATCAATGGTATCTAAACGGTGGGCCTATTTCAGGAGCCCAGAACCAAAGCTATATGCCATCATCTGTAACGAATGGTTCTGTGATCACCTGTATGATAAGCTCTACATCAACCTGTACTGAAACAGCTACAAGCAGTGGTATTACCATAACAACAGTCCCAATAGCTACTGTTAATTTTATATCCGATATTGATGTCTGTGGAGGGCCTATAGCCTCAATCACTTTTTCAAGCAACCCTTTAGGTGCAGATTTTACCTGGACCAACTCGAATACAGCTATTGGTTTGGCAGCCAATGGAATGGGCAACATCCCTGCATTCAATGCAGCTAATAATACAAGTAGTGCTATTACCTCAACAATAACCGTAACACCTTCTATTAGTGGTTGTCAGGGTACTCCTGCAACTTATTCCATTACAGTAAATCCAACACCTGCCATTACACAGAATGGCACCGTATTGACTTCTAGTACAGCATCCAGCTACCAATGGTATAGAAATGGACAGGTTATTGCTGGTGCTACCAACCAGACATACAACACAATGATATTTGGTGACTATTGTGTTGTTGTAGATGGAGGAGGTTGCCCTTCAAATACTATAACCATAGGAACTGCAGGAATTAATGAATTGGAGAGTGATTGTAATTTTACCGTATATCCTAATCCTAATAACGGTAACTTTTTTATCTCCTTTAATGTGATCGAACGAAATACGTATACCATTAAAATAATCAATTCATTAGGTGCTGTGGTATACACTGAAACATTACTCGATTTCCAGGGAGAATATATAAATCCATTTTGCCAGGAAAGTTTAGCAAAAGGAGTTTATGTTGTGAGTTTATTGGGTAACAATAGCGAAGCTGTAAAAAAGGTTATTGTTTATTAGTATAATGATAACACTTAATGCTCATACAAATCTATTGTTGCGAAACATGGCTTACTATTAGTTTATTTACTATAACAGTTTTCCCTTGCATAAATCTGAGATAATATATTCCCGAACTAATATTTTTTGTATCAAGGATTACTGAGTGTTTGCCTTTGTTCAATTCATTTTTTATTAATGATTTAATTTCTTCTCCTTTTACATTCATTAATTTTAATTCTACAAATTGACTTTCTGAAAGCGAAAATTGGATGGTTGTTTCTGAATTAGTAGGATTCGGAAAAACCTGTAAATCAGAATTGGCATCAGACAAATTTTCTTTAACTCCAGTAGAAAGTGTGCTAATATCGGTTTTGTTAAAATAAATATCCCAGTAAGCTGCCCCACCAGTATATCCACCCCAATCAGCTACCAATATTGAATCCGTTAAAGCTAACCCATTAAAAGAATTACAACAAGGTATAACTGGATTTTGATATGAAGTGCTACTCAATCTATAATTAGGAAGAAAAGAATCACCTCCATCTATAGAAACAGCCATATAAATATCAAAAGGTGAAGTAGAAGCGGTGTCATTCATTCGCCTGTCTCTCCATGCAAGAGCTAATTTATTGCCCGATGGAGAAAATGCAGACCACACCTGATCCTGAATGATATTATTACCTAATAGGTCATCATTGACCCTTAATGGGGTGGCTGACCATGTTTGTCCACCATCAGTTGATTTTGAAAGCAGTATATCCCTTGTATCATTTCTTGTATCACACCAACTAAGAACCACTTCTCCACTGGTTACCGGATTGGCAGATATAGAATAAAAAGGTAGTTTACCCGCCCCGGCAAGAACATAACCATTTACAGCATATCTCTGAAATGTATTCCCTCTATCTGTTGTAGTAGCTACATAAAATCGGGGAAGAGGATAAGCTGCTGTATCCCAAGATATGTAAGCTATATATAATTTTCCATCTCCACCAACTGACATGACACCATAAGGTACCTTCAATGAACCGGCCGAATGTGAACTATCATCTACCTGTTCAATGGAACCCCAGGTACTTCCCCCATCCATGGAGCTACGTAAATAAGTATGTACCTGCCCCGGCTGACCAGTAATCAATAGTGCCGACATTGTAGTAATATAAATTGTTCCATCATTTATCCCACCACTATTATCAATTGTCATCCATGGACGGTCAAAAGGATAATCGGGCATATTATCAGGCAAACCAATCACCATGTTAGGTATACTCCAGGTTAAACCGCCATCCGTTGATTTTGAAAGATAAATGGCTCCAGCGATATCACCAGAATCTAATCGAAAATAAACACATGAAAGGT
This sequence comes from Bacteroidota bacterium, assembly GCA_023251835.1. GTDB lineage: Bacteria > Bacteroidota > Bacteroidia > 2-12-FULL-35-15 > 2-12-FULL-35-15 > 2-12-FULL-35-15. The sequence goes on from JAHEXZ010000069.1 coordinate 24,120, forward strand.
ATGCAACTGAATCATGAAATGCTATTACCACATCGGCCGCTTCATTAATGATTGTATCTTTAGAAATATAATTAACCGAACTCCAGGTTTGCCCTCCATCCAGGGAGCGTTTATATGCAATTGATTTTTTGCCATCGGATGGTTTCAGACGCATCCATGCTGCAATTATGTTATTGGGATTAGTTGGATTGATAGCGATAGAAGGTTCGCCATCCAAATTAGCTAAGTTGTTGGATATGTTCATGTCTGACTGGCTAAAGTTGTTAGCCACAATAGCCACTAATAGGTAGCAAATAAGGATTACTTTTTTCATATGTTGAGGCTTTAACTTGATTTTAAAACAATTGGATATTCATTTTAAATACTTATTTCCTGAAAAAATTGCTGAAAAGTCGCACAGCTAATACCTCTGTTATTTTTATCAGAGCACCGGAAATCTTGCTCTTTTCGTCAACATTTATTTTCAGCAGTTTACCAAGTATAAGTTCATTTACCCAGTCCATAATACCACTTACCTTGCTGTTAATTTCTGCAGAAAAAGGCAAAAATTCTTCTCCAATAATTTGTTTATAATTTGATTTAATAGAATTGAACTTATCTCTAATGCGTTCTTCCTGGAAGTTACAATATACCTGTAAACGTTGTTTTTCACGTTTAAGCGTAGCAAGGTTAGTTATCTTTATTGGTTCATTCATTGCTTTCTTCCCTTTCAAATAATGATTCTATCACTTTATCAATAATGTATTTTTCAAGCAACTTTTTTCTAAAGATGAGAATCAAAAAAAGAAGTATAAGATAAATACCAAAAACAATAAGAAAGCCCAAGGCGTTATTGTTTAAGACAGAACCAAAATAAAAACCGGCACTGATACTAAGAAAAAAAATCAGAAAAAAAACAAGCAGGGCAATAATAACAGAAGAAAACAGAATTGCGGTAATTTTCGCAATTTTTTCATATACATTTATTTTTAAAAGCTCAATACGTGCTTCCAGATAATCTGTGATTAACTGTTTAAATTCA
>JAHEXZ010000070.1:0-7222 GCA_023251835.1 Bacteroidota bacterium
TGGAATAGCGGTGAACTGGACAAGCAGCAAAATTCGTCTTGTACAAACAGGAAACATTGGTGTTTACATTTTTATTATGGTTATAAGTATTGTGATTATTTTGTTTACACGAATGATATAAGGTTACGGATGACGAATAGTTACGAGTTTTCGTAATTTGTGAATCTGGAGCCAAAGATTAGGATTTAAAGTTTAGAAATATAATATGTTTACATTATTACTACTATTTTTTCCTCTGCTTGCAGCATTATTATTGTTGTTTGTTAAAGGCGAACAGGTTAAAAAGATTGCTTTAGGAGCAGCGGTTATTGAGTTTTTAATTTCCATTATAGCTGTAGTTCAGTTTCAACATACTGCCGATACACAGTTTGAAGTGAATCGTCCATGGATTTATACGTTAGGAATTAATTTTCATGTAGGTATTGATGGAATTTCATTATTACTCGTTTTACTAACTACGTTTCTTGTACCAATAATCATCCTTACTTCTTTTAAACACAACTACAAAAATCCTTCTTTGTTTTATTCATTAATACTGGCAATGCAGATGGCATTAGTGGGTGTGTTTGTATCATTGGATGGATTTTTATTTTATATATTTTGGGAGCTTGCATTAATACCTATTTACTTCATTTGTTTGCTTTGGGGCGGTGAAAACAGCGCTAAAATCACATTCAAATTTTTTGTATATACACTTGTCGGTAGTTTACTGATGTTGTGGGGTTTTATATACCTGTATTTAAACACCGAAGGTATTCATTCCTTTGATATAGGAGCTCTTTATAAAGCCGGACGCAGTCTGGATGCTGCCCATCAGGGCTGTATTTTCTTAGCTGTTTTTATGGCATTTGCTATTAAAATGCCCATATTCCCTTTCCATACATGGCAACCGGACACCTATGTTACAGCACCAACACAAGGCACCATGCTACTTTCCGGCATTATGCTAAAAATGGGAACGTACGGATTAATTCGCTGGTTGTTGCCTGTAACACCATTAGGTACTGCTCAATGGGGAAACTTGGTAATTATACTTTCTGTAATTGGTATTGTTTATGCTTCTTGTATTGCCATTACACAAAAAGATTTTAAACGTTTGATTGCCTATTCTTCTATTGCTCACGTAGGCTTAATTGCAGCAGGAATTATAGCTGCAAATGTACAAGGCATTCAGGGTGGAATGATTCAAATGCTGAGCCACGGTGTAAATGTAGTTGGCTTATTCTTCATTGTGGATATTCTTCAGACCCATACCGGGAAACGCGATCTTGCTTCTTTAGGCGGTATTCGTAATGTAAACCCTCAATTTGCAGTATTGTTTTTAATTATATTGTTAGGCAGTGTTGCATTGCCTTTGACAAATGGCTTTATTGGAGAATTTTTGCTGTTAAATGGATTATACCAATACAGTGCATGGGCAACAGCCTTTGCAGGATTAAGCGTTATTCTGGGCGCTGTATACATGTTACGCAGCTATCAGGCAATTATGTTGGGTGAAACAAATAGTATTACTGTTGGTTTTACAACCCTTTCGGGCAATGAAAAGGTAGTATTGCTGATTATTTGTGCAGCAGTAATTGTGTTTGGTATATATCCAAAACCATTACTGGATATAGCAGAGCCAGCTGTGGTGAAATTGGTAAGTAGCCTCACCCCTTAATTCCCTCTCCCAAGTATAGGGGGCGGTTGGTTAAAAACTTGTTTAAAAAGAATAGTGATTAATAAAAAAGTACTAATCTAAAATAATTATAAAAAAGTCTCCCCCATTTGGGGGAGGTTGGAGGGGCTTTATGAAAGCATTAATATTACTTTCTTCTTTAGGTATAATAACCTTGTTAGCTGAAATTTTTAGCTTCAAAAAGCTATTATACCCTTTTGTGTTACTAGGATTACTCGCCACATTCATTGTAAACCTGTTTGACTGGAACTTACCAAGTAAGATATTTTTCGGAATGATGCAATACGACCATTTTGCTGTTGCATTTACTTCTGTAATATTAGCTATTGCTTTTTTGTGGTTTATAATGTCTGACAGTTTTTTCAAAGAAGGAACAAATATTACCGACCATTTTGGAATAGTATTGTTCGCTCTGGCAGGAACTGTTATTATGGTTTCGTATACAAACATGACAATGCTGTTTTTAGGAATTGAAATTCTTTCTATTTCTATGTATATCCTGGCAGGAAGCAATAAAGATGATTTGAACTCTAACGAATCAGCTTTCAAATACCTGATCATGGGAGCATTTGCAACGGGCTTTCTATTGTTTGGTATTGCACTTATTTATGGCTCTACAGGTTCTTTTAATCTTGCTGAAATTAATCTTTTTATAACATCACATAAAGGTGATGTGCCTATGTTATTTTATGCTGGGGTATTATTAATGTTGGTAGGTTTAGCATTTAAAGTATCTGCAGCGCCATTTCATTTTTGGGCACCTGATGTATATCAGGGAGCACCTACAGTAGTTACAGCCTTTATGGCAACAATAGTGAAAACAGCAGCTTTCGCAGCTTTTTTACGTTTATTCTATACCAGCTTTGTTACGGTTTCTGACATTTGGGTAAATGTGGTGTGGGTGATGGCTGCATTAACGTTATTGACTGGTAACATTACAGCAGTGATGCAAACAAGCACTAAACGTATGCTGGCTTATTCAAGTGTAGCTCACGCAGGTTATATGTTGCTGGCATTAGTTGCAGGCAATATATATTCGAGCAGCGCTGTTTTATATTATACTGCAGCATACTCAATTGCCTCAATTGGCACTTTCTGTATACTAAGTATTGTTACTAATGTAAAAGGTAGTGATGTTATTGATTCTTTCAATGGTTTAGGAAAATCCAACCCTTTCCTCGCATTTGTAATGACTGTTGTAGTGCTGTCATTAGCCGGTATTCCCCCAACAGCAGGCTTTTTTGCAAAGTATTATATTTTTACAGCCGCACTTCAAAGTGGTTATACAAATCTGGTATTAATTGCTATTGTTGCATCACTGATTGGAGTTTATTATTATTTCAGAATAATTATTGCAATGTATTTCAAAGAGGGACGTAATGAAGTCATTTCTATTCAGCCTAACCATAAAATTGTATTGATTATTATTGCAATAGCTACCATAGTTTTGGGCCTAACGCCTGATTTTATAATTCGGTTATTATAATTTGCCCCGAGTTCTCCTTTCTATATATTTTTTGTAACCCATTTAGTTAGTTACACCGCTTTCTTCGTTATATTTGAATAAAAAATTAAAAGAACTGCTTATTTCTATCTCTGATTTACCGATGCAAGCGCAAAAAGAAAAACTAAACGATGCCTTAAATAACTGGAAAGGTAATTTGAAACGGGTAGATGATATTACAATTATTGGAATTAAAGTTTAAAATACTAATTTAGCAGTCTAACAACCCTATTTAATAACCCTGGCCCCTCTCCTGAGGAGAGGGGCCAGGGGAGAGGTACTCATGAAACTATCAATTCCAAACAGAGAAAAAGAATCCATTCTAAATGAATTGGGACTAGCAAACAAAGCCTTTCAAAAAATTTATCCTGGTGACAGACCCGATAGGCAGCCGGTTCACACCGTGTATGGTGGTGCCGATTTATTTTCTGCTGACTCCGCTGAGAAAATGGGACAAGCAGCATTAAATACACTTCTGAATAATGCTCCAAATTTTGTTGAGTTTGCAAAAGCGATTGAGCTTCCAGGATATGAACAATTACCTTCTGATACCCCGGGAATAGAACGTTTGATTAAAAAGATGGACAACGGTTCAGAAGCCGATCGCAAAAAAGAAACCGCATGGCTGGCTTATACAACCTATAACAAAGTAATAAACAAGCTGAAAACAGAGGCACTCGAAGATTTCAGAATTGATTTTGAAGATGGTTTTGGCAACCGCTCTTGGGAAGAAGAGGACGCTGTTGCAGAGCAGGCTGCAAAAGAAGTTGCAAAAGGAATGAAGGCGAATTCTCTATCACCGTTTATTGGTATACGTATTAAACCTTTTACAGAAGATTTGAAAGAACGCGGAACAAGAACACTTGATATTTTTCTTACAACTTTATCAGAAGAAACAAATGGTAAATTACCCAACAATTTTGTTGTGATGCTGCCTAAGGTAACTATCCCTGAGCAGGTGGCCGCACTCGTAAAACTATTTGAAACAATAGAAGCAAATACAAAAATAACGAGTGGTGCACTAAAGATGGAAATGATGGTAGAAACCACGCAAGCTGTTATTGATAAAGATGGAAAAAATCCATTACGTTCTTTCCTTGAAGCCAGCAAAGGCAGAATGATTGCAACAGCATTTGGCACATACGATTATACAGCGGCATGTAATATTACTGCCAAATACCAGGATATGGGGCATGCGGTATGTGATTTCGCACATCACTTTATGAAGGTGTCTTTAGGAGCCACAGGTATATGGCTTTCTGATGGTGCTACTAATGTAATGCCCATAGGCCCTCACAGAGGCGGTAGCCTTACACCGGAACAACTTGCAGAAAATAAGGCAGTAGTTTTTCGCAGTTGGAAAAAAGCATTCAATCATACCCGCTATTCTTTATGGAAAGGATTGTATCAGGGATGGGACCTTAATCCTGCACAATTTCCTATGCGTTATGCTGCTGTATACTCTTTCTTTTTAGAGAGTTATGAAGATGCTGCTAAACGACTGAAAGCATTTGTTGAAAAAGCGGCCAGAGCAACGCTCACTGATGATGTATTTGATGATGCTGCAACAGGACAAGGTTTACTTAATTATTTTCTACGTGCCATGAATTGCGGAGCTATTTCTGCAGAGGACATAATAGTAACCGGCTTAACAATGGAAGAAATCAGAACCCGCTCTTTCTTGAAAATACTAGAGGGTAGGCGTGAAAGAGAAAAGGAGTTAAGATGAGGCCTTTTTCATCCTCCTTTTTAAATCTTCAATACTCAACAAGATTACTTCATTTGTGGCTGGCAATTTAAACTCTGGCTCCAATTCATGATTAGCAACACTTGAGATGGCATCTTTAATAGCTAACCAGGTTGCAAAAGCAAGCATAAATGGCGGTTCTGCCACTGCTTTACTTTTTCTTATTGCATTGGGGTTTGGAGCATCCTGTAATAAATTTGTTCTAAAATCCGCTGGAATGTCTTGTACAGACGGAATTTTATAGGTGTCAGGAGAGTGATTAAGCAAATGCCCTTTCTCATTCCATTTTACTTCTTCTGTGGTACACCAGCCAACACCCTGAATATAAGCCCCTTCCACCTGTCCAATATCAATGCCCGGATTGATACAATCGCCAACATCATGTAATATATCTGTTCTTAAATTCTTATAAAAACCAGTTAATGTATCAACAAGCACCTCACTAACGCACATGCCAAACGCAAAATAATTAAAAGGCTTTCCCCAGCCTGTTACCTTGTCCCATCCAATATCAGGGGTGCGGTAAAACCCTGTTGCGCTTAAACTCACCTGGTTGAAATGCACTATGGGCATAGCATCTGCAAAAGTTGTTTTATGATAAGGCAATAGTTTGTCAATAATATAGTCGTTTTCAAAAACAATATTCTCTGGCAACGATTGTTTTTCAGGCTGTTGTTTTGAAAATTCAGCAGCCATCACTTCTGCAATTCTTTTCTTGAGCTTGTCAATAGCATTTTTTACAGCCATTCCGTTAAGGTCGGTTCCGGCAGAAGCCGCAGTTGCAGATGTGTTTGGAACTTTTGAGGTATTGGTGGCATTCACCTTTATTTTAGACACACTGATGCCTAATTCTGCTGCTGCTATCTGCGCAATTTTTGTATTCAAACCTTGTCCCATCTCCACACCGCCATGATTTATTAGCACTGTTCCATCTTTGTAAATATTCACAAGGGCTCCCGCCTGATTGAGAAAGGTGGTAGTAAATGAAATGCCAAATTTTACCGGAGTTAAGGCAATTCCCTTTTTATAGAATTCATTTGTTGAATTGAATTCATCAACAGCTTTTCTGCGATTACGGTAGTCTGATGATGCCATGAGCCTGTCATACATCGTGTGCAAACGATTCAGTTCAACTACCTGGCCATAATGAGTAATATTATTTGTATCCACCCCATAAAAATTAATTTTTCGTACATCAGCAGCATCTTTTTTAAGAAAACGTGCGATGCGATCTATCACGTCTTCCATCGCTGCCATGCCCTGAGGGCCACCAAAACCACGAAACGCAGTGTTGGATGGCAGATTAGTCCGATAGGCCCTTCCCGTTACATGCATGTTAGGAATGTAATAACTGCTATCCGCATGTAGCATCGCTCTTTCCAGGATGGCCAAACTTAAATCAGTAGCACAACCTCCATTGGCATTTTGCTCAAATTGTATTGCCGAAATTTTTCCGGTGCTATCAAACCCTGCCTCATAACGGATAAGATAAGGGTGGCGTTTCCCTGTCATTATTTGGTCATCGTCTCTGAAAAGTCTTATTTTTACAGGCCTTTTAGTTGCATTACAAAGTAATGCAGCCCAGGCAGCAGTCCAGTTGGCCTGTGTTTCCTTACCGCCAAAAGCACCTCCCATTCTGCGTGTTTCTACTACTATTTCATTTTTAGCAACACCTAGCACCTCACTAATAATGGCCTGGGTTTCTGATGGGTGCTGGGTTGAGCTGTAGGCCGTTATTTCCTGCTGTTCACCAGGGATACAAAGGCAGGTTTGTGTTTCAAGATACCAATGTTCCTGTGCCCCTGTTTCCAGTTCTCCGCTTAGCACATGTTCGGCCGTTTTTAATGCCGCATCTGCATCGCCTCGTTTCATTGTGCGTTCAGGACTTAATAATGCATTTTTTTCAATCGCTGTGCGGATATCCAAAATAGCTTCTAACGGCTCGTACTCAATCGTTATCAATTTTTCTGCCTCAAGAGCAATGGCTTCTGATTCAGCCGCAATCAGCACAATAGCTTGCCCAACACATAAAACCTCCTCTTCAGCAAGACATACTTCGTCATGAATCACAGGCCCCATCTGGTTAATTCCTGGTATATCCTTATAACAAAGTACAGCATGAACACCCTGTAATTTTTTTGCTTTGGTTAAATTGGGCGATTTAATTTTTGCATGTGCACGTTTACTATATACTACCCTGCCAACAAGCATCTGCTCATTTACCAGCATATCATCAATATAAACAGATTCACCGCTAACATGTTTAATAGCACTGTCGTGGGGTATCGAATTA
>JAHEXZ010000070.1:7322-24986 GCA_023251835.1 Bacteroidota bacterium
GGTGTATATTCTTCAGTGATTATTTCCATCGCCCGCTCAACATTTTCCCTTTTCCATTCTTTACCTTTCAGATAACGTTCTGCCTTTAATGCACGTTTAGTTGTTGCAGCCATTCCACCGTATGCAAGGGTAATTGCTTCAACGGTATTATTATTTATTAGTAGACTAAAACCTCCACTTACAGTGGAGATGTCGAGATCTTTTCGTTTCGATATTTTATAAAACTTAACAATTTTTTTTGATGAAGGTTTGGGAATGATAACAGCCGTAATAATTTCATTGGCATAACGTTCTGTCTGACGATAGCCAATAATAAAATTATTTATGTTAATCTTTCTTTCGCCATTTATACTTTGAAGAATTATCTCCGCATTGTAAGCCATAAGCGTAGGCAAAGTATCACTGATAGGAGAAGCGGAACCAATATTCCCTCCTAATGTTGCTATAGAACGAATTTGTTTTGACCCGAAAACAGTTAATGTATCATATAATGCAGGAAGCTCTGTTTTGGCAATTTTTTTTACATCTTCAAGATTCATCCCTGCACCTAATAGTATTTCAGTACCTGTTATTTTATAACATTTCAACTCATTTATTGCGGAAAGATCAATTATTTTTTCTAATACTTCATGTCGTTTTGTTACTCTTAATGCTATATCTGTTCCCCCATTCACTATAACAGCATCTTGCATTTCATTTTTTAATTCCAATGCTTCCGATTTCGTTTTTGGCTGATAATAACACTGCAGAGGAGTGTCTATTTTAATGGAATCGCTTTTTTCCCGGATTTGAATTAATAGCTCTATGATTTGTTTTTCATTTATTGTAAACTGGTCATTTTCCTGCTTTATACATGATTTTGCTGCCGCTTCAATAATCGGTTTATAGCCGGTACAACGGCATAAATTTCCGGTGAGTGCATCTTCAATAACTTCTTTAGAAGGTTCGTTCTCATTTTTATACAATGCAAACAATGACATTGTTATACCAGGAGTACAATAACCGCATTGACTCCCATTGCATTCAACGATTGCCTTCTGAACAGGGTGTAATACTTTCTCTGAACCATCGTTATAAGATAAATTCTCAATGGTAACAAGCAGCCTCCCATGTAGCATAGGTAAAAATACTAAACAGGAATCCCAGGCTTTATATTCTAATTCATTATTGTTTTTTAATTCTCCAATTACTACAGTACAGGCACCGCAATCTCCTTCTGCACAACCTTCTTTTACTCCTTTACGCATGGAATTATTGCGAAGATAGTTAAGCACTGTGGTTGTCGGTTTATAAGGGCCATTAAAATTAATGGATTGTATTTTTCCTTCCAATACAAATGAAATGGTTTCTTGCATAAAAAGTTGTTTTTTATTTTACAATAAGAATATCTTTCAGAATCATCTATTTAAGCTGAATAGGCAAACTAACCTGTTTAGAAACCGCTTCTCCATTATTGGTTGCCGGTTTCCATCTGGGCACCAGGCTTAATACACGCAGCAATTCCTTATCCATCTCCTCATTGATTCCTTTCACAATCTTGATATTTTTTACATCTCCCTTTTTGTCAATGGTAAGCTGCACTTGCACCGTTTGTTTGATTAACTGTCGATTTTTTTCAAGCAGAGAAACATTGAAACGATTCTGAATAAAACTCAACAGAGAATCTTGTCCTCCCGGATATTCTGGGTTTTGTTCAAGACCACTTGTAACAGAGGCTGTTTCAAGACGTACATCATCGGCCTTGGTAGCAATATTTTGAGGAGCATAGACAACGCTACTTGGAGGGGCTTCTTCGCTTTCAGCAACATCTCTTTTTTTCGCTTTAAACCCCGAAAATTCTTTCGCAACGCGTTCTTTTTTACTGTTTTTAGCTGCATTGTTACTCAAGCCCTCTTGATCCATTATGCTTTCTGCTGCCCCTTCAGATGCTGTTTTTTCAGCTTTGGGTGCAGATGGAATGGTACTAAACCTGTCTTTATTTGAAGTTTCTCCGGCAATTTCGTCCTGTTGTTTCATTTCCTCATTGTCCGAATCTTTCATTTGCTGGCGAAGCTCTGCATTTGAAACATCAGATTCTGCCTCTGCTAACCCCGCTGGTATATCTTTTTCATCCGTCTCACTTATTGTTATGCTCTTGGATGCTATACCACTTCCTGCGCTGCTTTCATTCGCGGCATCAAAAGCTGTTTTGTAATGAGATTCCACTTTTTTATCTTCTGTAATTGTAGATTGTTCACGGTTTAATTTATTCTCTTGCCTCGAAATATTTTTTGATTCACCTCCCACTTCTTCCTTTGAAGCCTCTGACGCTAATGTTCCTTTTGGAGTTTCTGCGGATTCTTCATCCACTTTAAATTCCGCCACTTCATTCTTTTGATTCATCAGATTAAAAAAGAATATTCCCCCGATTAAAAGTAGCACCGTAGCGGCAATAGATAGTATTACTTTATAATTAAAACCGATTGTTTTCTTTTCTGGAAAGGAAGAAGCAAACCGCTCATTTATTTGTTGGTTAATGATGTCAATTCGTTTTCGGTTTTTAACTATTTCCAAGCCTTCCAAAGCATCGGAGCAAAATTCACAGTGCAGCAGATGTCTTTCAACTGCATGACATTCCTTCGCACTGAGTTTTTTATCAATATAATCAAACAGTGTTTGTTCAGAAATACAATCCGTTTCAGCAAATATTTTATGATTTAAAGAATCGCTCATTATTTTTTTATTTCACTTATACGGGTTTCCATACAGTTTTTTAAATTCCTTTTACCATTTTGTATATAGCTTTTTACATTGTTCATCGTGAAATTGGTTGCTTCCGTTACTTCCTGGTAGCTCTTTTCTTGTAAAAAGAACAATTCTATACACAATCGTTGTTCAGCATGCAGCCCTTTTATACATTCCTCCATATGAGTTAGCTGAATTTCCTTGGTGTTCTGTAATGTAAGATGCAATTCCTGTTCCGATTCCATAAGCACAGCAAAATCTTTGTGCATTTCTTTGGCATGTTTTAGCTTTGTAGCACCTGAACGAAGCTGCATCAGGCAATAATTCTTACAAACCATGTGCAGCCAGGCTTTAAATTGCTGAATCTCATGCTTCTTTATGTCAATTAGAAGTTTCTCAAAAATTTGCATACTCGCATCCTGTGCATCATCTTCATCTTTAAGATATTTTACACATACGCCAAAAATTAAGTGCGTATAACGTTGAAAGAGCACTCCAACGATGGCAGAATCGTTTGTTTGCTTGTACTGGGCAATCAGGTCTATATCATTAAAAGTATGTAGGCGAGTCGAATGCATTGTATAATAGCAAAAATACGAATTTTTAAAAACCAGCTATAAAAGAAGTCTTAACTATTGTTAAGTTGTTTTATCTATCTCTATTATCTAATGGTATAATAACTTTTTTCAATTGGATTATGGAATTAAAATTAGTTGAGCATCTAACAGTCAAAAACAATTTAGTTCACTTTTAATATAAAAATCATGAAACCAAACTCATCAATTATCACTTTTTCGAAGAGAAAAATGATAGCAGCAACAATAACCGGATATATTATTTTAGTGGCTACTGTAAACACGATAGCTGCAACATCTGAAAAAACGATTAAATCAAAAATTGAAAACGTTACGGTTTTTACAAATGGAGCTCAGATATTTCGCAGCTCTCCGGTAACTGTTAATCCGGGTATTACAGAATTAACTTTTGAAAGCCTTGAGCCTGCTATTAATGCCGGAAGTATACAAGCAGGTGGTACAGGTAATTTTGTTATCATGGACGTTCAGCATGTTATTAAATATCCTGAACCCAAACAGAATACGAATGCAAATCAAAGCCCTAAAAATCTAAAACACATTCAGATGCTGGAAGATTCAATTGTGACAATAGCTTTTGATCTTGAAGAGATCACGATGAAATTAGACGCACTGGCCATTGAAAAAAATACATTATTGAATAACCGTATAATTAAAGGTGAAACGAAGAAGGATACACTTAACCTGCTTAAAGATGCAATGCTATACTTACGTGAAAAACTAAATAATATTAATTCGGAGTTAATGAAGTTAAAAAAGGAACAGTATATAATAAGCCTTAAAAAACAGAAAATGCAAAACGATTTGGTTTTGCTAAAAAATTACAACCTGAATAAAGGAGAGCTTGTAAAGGATGAAACAAAATACCAGATTGTTATTACAGTGTCTGCCGAAGCAGTTGCCAGTGGAACGATTACAATCAATTATATGCTGGCAAATGCCGGTTGGACCCCCTCTTATGATCTGCGTGCAAAAAGCAGCGGAGGTATGCAATTAACCTATAAAGCACAGGTTTTTCAAAGCACAGGCAATGATTGGAATGATGTTAAACTTACCCTTTCAACGGCTAATCCTAATCAAAGCAATATAAAGCCAACCTTGAATACCTGGTGGCTGAGTTTTTATAATCCGTATAGTTATGCTTACCCGGTTTCTGCTCCTACCACTGTTACAAAAGCCCGGTCTGAAATAATGAGTTCTGCTGAAGGCACAAGTGCTAACACCACCGATAAAAGTTATGATGAAGATGGAGATCAAAAAGAAGTGTTGCAAACAATAGCAGATTACACTACAGTTGAAGAAAATGTTACAAATACAGAGTATGAGATTAAATTGCCTTATTCGATCCCTTGTGATGGCAAAACACATTTTGTGGCTGTTCAAACAAAAGACATTGTGGCAGAATATGCTCATTTTGCTGCACCTAAATTAGATAAGGACGCCTTTTTGGTAGCAAAAATTACAAGCTGGGATGAACTTAATTTAGTGGCTGGTAATGCCAATGTTTACTTTGATGGAACATTCGTTGGAGAATCATATATTAATCCGAATAACCTGACCGACACATTGGATATCACCCTTGGTCGCGATAAAAACATTGTAATTACACGTGTTAAACAAAAAGACAAAACAAAAGAGACAATTATAGACGAAAAAAAGGTAAAACGTATAACGTATGAAATAACTGTTCGTAATACCAAGTCTTCGAATTCTACTTTTAACTTACAGGACCAAATTCCTGTTTCACAAAATAAAGAGGTCATTGTCGCCTTAATAGAAGCATCAGGAGGAGACTTAAACAAAGATACGGGCATCCTGAATTGGAAAATGAACATTAAACCAAAAGAAACAAAGAAAATAACTTTGACTTACAGCATCACTTTCCCAAAAGATAAACTTTTGGCTGGTTTGTAAACAAGTGGAAATATATTCTGGGGGCTGCTTTACAAATCATTTCACCGTCAGTCCCCGGAATTTTATAACTCTTGCTTTTTGTTTCTAACGTCAATTAATTTAGCTAAAATGCTTATTGCAATTTCCTGAGGTGTTATTGCTTCTATTTCTGTACCTATAGGCATATCTATTTTATCCAGCTCTTCCTGAGTGAGAATGTTAGATGCTATTATGTTTTTCTTTGCAACAGCTACCTTACGTTCACTTCCAATCATACCAATATACTGATGTGGCAGTTGAGACGTTAAAGCAAGAATTTCCCTGTCATAAGCATGATTATATGTCAGGATTACTATAAAAGTATTTTCATCGAATTCCAGTTGTTCAATGGCTGAGGTGTGATGCTCCTTAATCAAACTACATTCTAAAACACCTTCTGTTTCAAAGATATCATACCGTTCATCTATTAAAGTAACATCAAAATCAAGTTCGGATGAGAACCTGGCTAAGGCTTTGCCAGTGTGTCCTGCTCCAAATATATATAGCTTTTTTCTGTTCATAATTGGTTCTATAAAAATTTCAACAGTTCCACCACAGCACATGGCAAGTTCGCTCACCAAATTGTAGGTTATAACTTTTGCTGTATTAACTTTTAAAACTTCTAATGCATCTTCTATTACTTTTTTTTCAAGCGAACCACCACCAATAGTCCCATCAATAGTGCCATTTTGGTATACCAGCATTTTTGCTCCTGTTTTGCGTGGAGCAGAGCCTTGTGTAGAAATAATGGTGCAAAGTGCCGCTTTTTGGCTGCTGTTTTCTATATCAATTAATTTTTGATAAAAACTCCGCACGTTTCAAGTTACACTATGGGTTGAGATTAATAACAAATCTACATAAAATAATCTGCTGTTATTGGTAATAATGGGAAGCAAATTTTAAAAAGAATTAAGCCTTTTATTGTAAACTGTTTAGAAAAAGTTTTAACTTTCTGCCTTTAAGATGATAATTCGATTTTTAATGGGAATGAAAATGGAAGATAAAAAAAAATTCATGCGGGAGGCCATTCAGCTATCCATCGATTCTATGCGTGCAGGTAATGGAGGCCCATTTGGAGCAGTTATCGTTAAAGATGGAAAAGTGATTGCACAGGGATCAAATAGAGTAACATCTGCTAACGATCCTACCGCACATGCCGAAGTGGTTGCTATTAGGGAAGCGTGTAAAGTATTAGGCACATTTCAGTTAACCGGCTGTGAAATATATACAAGCTGTGAACCTTGCCCAATGTGTCTTGGCGCTATCTATTGGGCCCGGCCCGACAAGATGTATTTTGCAAATACCAAATCAGATGCTGCTGCAATTGGTTTTGATGACCAGTTTATCTATGAAGAAATTGAATTAGATATACATAACAGGCATTTACCTACTGAACAATTGCTTAATGGGGAGGCTCTGGTAGCCTTTAAAGAATGGGAGCAAAAAACTGATAAAATCGATTATTAAACTTGTTTTATGTCATTTACCATCGAAGGAAATATTGTTGATGTACTAAATCGAACTATCTATCAGGGAAAAATTTCTGTTGAAAATGGACATATCACTGATATTATCAGAATAAATACAACCACTGCAAACTATATACTTCCCGGATTCATCGACTCACATGTACATGTGGAAAGCTCTATGCTTATTCCTTCCGAATTTGCAAGACTTGCCGTTGTACACGGAACCGTTGCCACCGTTTCCGACCCTCACGAAATTGGTAATGTATTAGGTGTTGATGGTGTAAAATATATGTTGGAAAATGGAAAAAAAGTGCCTTTTAAATTTTATTTTGGTGCGCCATCCTGTGTGCCCGCTACCGCTTTTGAAACTGCTGGTGCAGTGATTGGTGTAAAAGAAGTTGACGAACTCTTGCAAATGCCTGAAATAGTTTATCTGGCAGAAATGATGAATTTTCCAGGTGTTCTATCGGGTGATGAAACTGTAATGCAAAAAATTCAACTTGCACATAAATACAAAAAGGTTGTAGATGGCCATGCTCCCGGATTACGTGGTGAAACTGCGAAGAAATATATTGATGCCGGTATTTCAACCGATCATGAATGTTTTACTGCTGCGGAAGCATTGGATAAACTTCAGTACGGGATGAAAATACTTATCCGTGAAGGAAGTGCTGCTAAAAATTTTGAAGCATTAATTGAGCTTATGCATGATCATTACCCCAATATGATGTTTTGCTCGGATGATAAACACCCCAATGACCTGGTTGCCGGACATATCAATCAATTAGTGAAGCGTGCTTTAAATAAAGGAATTCCATTGATGAATGTGCTTCAGGCAGCTTGTGTAAATCCTGTTAAACACTATGGAATGAAGGTGGGGCTTCTTCAGATGAATGACCCGGCAGATTTTATTGTTGTAGATAATTTAACTGCATTTTCTGTTTTGGAAACGTATATCAACGGACAACTTGTTGCAAAAAATGGCGAAACGCTTATTAATTCTGTAAAAGCAGATACTATAAATAACTTTAACTGTAAAAAAATTACAGAAAAAGATATTGAACTTGCAGCAGAATCCGATCAGGTTAATGTGATTATTGTGGAGGATGGGCAGTTGATAACTAAGCAGGTAAAAGCCCGTATGCCGGTAAAAATGAATAAGCTGCAAAGCGATATTTCTCAGGATATTTTAAAGCTGGTGGTAGTTAATCGTTATAACCCTGCCCCGCCAAGCATCGCTTTTGTTAAAAACTTTGGATTAAAAAAAGGGGCATTGGCATCCACTGTTGCTCATGATAGCCACAATATTATTGCAACAGGTGTAACAGATGCTGACATTGTAGCTGCCATCAACTCGCTTATTGAATGTAAGGGTGGAGTTTCTGCTGCAAATGAAAGTATTTTAGAAACCTTGCCGCTTCCTGTTGCCGGTTTGATGAGCACTCAAGATGGATATATTATTGCCGAAAAATATGACGATGTTGATAAAAAGATAAAAAGCTGGGGCTGCATCCTAAAATCTCCTTATATGACCCTTTCTTTTCTTGCCCTTCTTGTAATTCCTGAGCTAAAATTAAGTGATAAGGGACTGTTTGATGGAAATGAGTTCAAATTTACTTCAGTATTCGCCTCATAGGGGGATGTCATTAAGAAGTTCCGCACATATTTCGACAATATGACCAGCATAAAGCCTGTCTGAGCCTTTTGAAGACTGTGGGTGGGGGGGGTTCTTAGTTATTAAAAATTCCCTGTTCAAAAAAGATGACTTTGCCACCTGCTATTATGGTAAAAAGCTGTATTATTGCATACATATCTTAAAACACACTAAATGAGTAAGGTAGCATTAATTACAGGAGTTACGGGCCAGGATGGTGCATATTTAGCAGAATTATTATTAAATAAGGGGTACGTTGTGCATGGGCTTAAACGCAGAAGTTCTATGTTTAATACAGGTCGTATTGACCATCTGTATAAAGATCAACATGAGAAACAAGTTAGATTCTTCCTCCATTATGGCGATTTAACAGATTCTACTAACCTTATCCGCATCATACAGGAAACCCAGCCTGACGAAATATATAATCTGGCAGCTCAATCACACGTTAAGGTGTCTTTTGATTCGCCAGAGTATACTGCAAATGCAGATGCGATTGGCGCATTACGCATCCTGGAAGCCATACGCATCTTGAAACTGGAGAATAAAACACGTTTTTACCAGGCTTCTACCTCAGAAATGTATGGTTATGTTAGGGAAATACCACAAAAGGAAACAACCCCCTTTTACCCTCGCTCTCCTTATGGTGTTGCCAAAGTTTATGCCTTTTGGATTACTAAAAATTATCGCGAAGCATATAACATTTTTGCCTGCAATGGAATTTTATTTAATCACGAAAGTCCGATTCGGGGAGAAACATTTGTTACCCGTAAAATTACACGTGCCGTAGCTAAAATACATTTGAAATTACAGGAAAAATTATTCCTTGGTAATTTAGATTCAGAGCGCGACTGGGGACATGCCAAAGACTACGTTGACGGGATGTGGCTTATGATGCAGCAAAATACCCCCGATGATTATGTGCTTGCTACAGGTAAAAAAATAAGTGTACGCAAATTTGTAGAATTAGCTTTTGCCGAAGTTGGAATTACCTTAAAATGGGAAGGTAAAGGAATTAATGAAAAAGGAATTAATACAGCAACCGGCCATATTATGGTTGAGATCGATCCTCGTTATTTCCGGCCTACCGAAGTCGATTTGCTTATTGGTGATGCTTCAAAAGCAAAAAAAATATTAGGATGGGAACCTAAGTATACCTTAGAACAATTAGTAAAAGAAATGGTTGCGAGTGACGTAAAACTATTTGAAAGAGATAAATATTTGCTTGATGGTGGTCACAATATCATGAATTTTCATGAATAGAAATAAAATGAAAGACAACGGTGAAAGGAATGACAAAATGCCCAAGATAGATAAAAATGCTTCTGTCTATGTTGCCGGTCATCGTGGAATGGTTGGCTCTGCCATTGTCCGCAGACTTGAGAAGGACGGATTTACTAATATCATTACCCGTACCTCAAAAAACCTCGATTTAATTAACCAACAGGCTGTTTCAGAATTTTTTAAATCAGAAAAACCGGAGTTCGTTTTTTTAGCAGCTGCTAAAGTTGGTGGTATTATCGCAAATAATACATATCGTGCTGAGTTTCTTTATGAGAATATAATGATTCAGACAAATGTAATGCATAACGCTTATTTGAATAATGTTAAAAAGCTGTTGTTTTTGGGCTCGTCTTGCATATACCCCAAAATGGCACCGCAGCCGCTTAAAGAAGAATACCTGCTTACCGGTCTTTTAGAACCTACAAATGAACCCTATGCAATGGCCAAAATTGCGGGCATAAAAATGTGTGATGCCTATCGTACTCAATATGGATGTAATTTTATATCAGTAATGCCCACTAATTTATATGGGCCAAACGATAATTACGATCTCAAAAATTCTCATGTTTTGCCCGCACTTATTCATAAATTTCATATCGCAAAAATTCAAAATCTACCAAATGTGGAAATCTGGGGAACTGGAACTCCTATGCGTGAATTTTTGCATGTTGATGATCTCGCAGATGCCTGCTGTTTTCTTATGCAGAATTATAATGAACCGGGTATAATAAATATTGGTGTGGGAGCAGATTGTAGTATAAAAGACCTTGCTTTATTAATTGCTAAAATAGTGGATTACAAAGGAGAATTAAAGTTCGATACAACCAAACCCGATGGAACACCTCGTAAGTTGATGGATGTGAGCAAATTACGTTCTCTTGGATGGAAGCATAAAATAAATTTGGAAGAAGGTATTAAAAAAGTTTATCAGGAAGTACAGGTGCTTTTTAATAAGGAGCTAACAGAAAAAATCTGATACTGTATTTTTAACTTAGTATTAGAGGTGTGCAACCTTTTTTATGCTTTTTCGTCTATAGTGTTGCTTTTATAGTTGATATAAAAACTGAAAAATTAGGATAAAAGGATACTTGAATAAAAAAAGTAATATAATTTAGCATAGAATTTTTCTTTATTCAAAATTTCCGTTATAAACATGAACAACAGCTTTACACATACTCGTATTAAAGCTTCCACTCCCATGCGTAAATGGATATTCTACTGTTTTTTTATACTGCCCCTTTGGGTAATTGGTTTAAAATCACAGGCACAATGTCCAAATGCTACCGCAACTCCTTCTCTTGACACGATCTGTTCCGGTACCACTACTTCAATAGTATTGACAAGCGACCAGCCTGGTACTACTTATACCTGGACATCAGTCCAAACAGATGTTGTGGGGGCAACTGATGGTTCGGGATCAACTATTGCAGATACATTAACAACCACAGATGTCTTTCCTGGTTCTGTTGTATATACAATTACACCTTTTGCAAATAGTTGTTCGGGCCCACCGATAACTGTTACAATTGTTGTTAACCCTGTTCCTATTGTTACTGCTACACCTGGTTCCCAAACTATCTGTACTGGAACAGCCACATCTATTGCATTAACAGCCGATGTTGCCGGAACTACATTCAGCTGGGTGGTTACACAGTCAGGGACAGCTGGTGCAAGTAATGGAAACGGAGCTAATGTCGTTCAAACACTAACTACAGTTACTGGTGGTATTGCAACCTATAATATTACTCCTTTGGCTGATGGATGTTATGGCTATTCCATATTTGTTCCCGTTTTAGTAAGACGAAAACCTACTGTAGCTGCTGCTCCTGCAGCTCAAACTGTTTGTTCCGGAACCGCAATCAGTACAATAACCATTACTAATCCTAATAATGTCCCGGGAACAACTTTCAGTTGGACAAGGGGCAATACTGTCAATCTTACGGGCATAGCTGCAAGTGGCAGTGGAGCAACGATTAATGGAACTTTAACAAATATAACTGGTGTTGATCAAACAACAATCTTCTCAATAATAGCAACTGCAAGCTCTTGTGCTTCAGACACCACTACGGCCAGTGTCACTGTAGGTGCAACACCCAATGTGGTAACTACTCCACAAACGGCTTGTTCTCCGGCAACAGTAGATCTAACTGCGCCTGCAGTAACACTCGGTTCAACACCACCTGGGTTAACATATACATACTTCACTGACGCTGGAGCAACAATCCCCTACCCAACACCTACTGCCGCAACAGCAGGTACTTATTATATTGTCGGTACAACTGGTTTGGGCTGTTCGGATACGGCTTCTGTTACGGTTACAATTAATCCTTCTCCAACAGTAGTCACTACCCCTCAATCGGCTTGTGCTCCTGCAACTGTCGACCTTACTTTACCAGCCGTTACAGCAGGCTCAACGATAGGTCTGATCTTTACTTATTTTACGGATGCCGCTGCAACAATACCCTATGCTACTCCTACAGCTGCTACTGCCGGAACTTATTATATTGTAGGAACCTTAGGTACTGGTTGTGCTGATACCACAGCAGTAACGGTTACCATAAACTCAAAACCTACACTGATAACAGTTCCCCAGTCTGTATGTGCACCAGCTACTACTGTTGATCTTACCCTGCCTGCCGTTACAGCCGGCTCAACCCCTGGTTTAATTTTTACTTATTTTACCGATGCCGGTGCTACAATTCCTTACCCCACCCCAACAGCAGCCACTGCAGGAACTTATTATATTGTTGGTACTTTGGGCAGCGGCTGTTCTGATACTGCATCCGTTACTGTTACAATAAATGCCAAACCGAATGTAGTTACAAATAATCCTGCGGCTATTTGTTCTCCCGCAACAGCAGATTTAACGCTTCCTGCGGTTACTGCAGGTTCTACTCTCGGATTAACATTTACTTATTTTACCGATGCTGGCGCCACAATTCCTTATGCTACCCCTACAGCAGCTACTGCAGGAACATACTATATTGTTGGTACAACAGCAAGTGGCTGTTCCGATACTACCGCTGTTACAGTTACCGTTAACCCCGCACCAACTGTAGTTACCACACCTCAATCAGCATGCAGCCCCGCGACAGTTGACCTTACCTTGCCTGCTGTTACTGCCGGCTCAACACCAGGTCTGATCTTTACCTATTTTACCGATGCTGGTGCAACAATTCCTTATGCTACTCCAACATCTGCTACTGCAGGAACCTATTATATTGTTGGTACTTTGGGAACAGGGTGTGCTGACACAACTGCTGTAACTGTTACAATAAATGCAAAACCTACAGTAGTTACCAATGATCCCGCGGCAGTGTGTGAACCTGCAACAGTTGATCTTACTCTGCCCGCAGTTACAGCTGGTTCTACAGGAGGTCTTATATTTAGCTATTTCACCGATGCCGGAGCCACTTCGCCTTATGCTACTCCTACAGCAGCAACAACTGGTACGTATTATATTGTTGGAACAAATGCCGGTGGTTGTTCTGATACGGCAGCAGTGAACGTTACGGTGACTCCAAAACCAACTGTAATTACTGTACCACAAGTGATATGTTCGCCTGCTACTTCTGTAGACCTTACATTGCCTGGTGTTACTGCTGGTTCTACCCCTGGTCTTACATATACTTATTTTACTAATGCTGGTGCAACAATACCTTATGGAACCCCTACAACAGCTACAGCAGGTACATATTATATTGTCGGAACCCTGATTGCCGGTTGTACTGACACAACAGGGGTAACCGTTACCGTAAATCCTGCACCAACAGTAATTACAAACAATCAAACAGTATGTTCTCCCAATACGGTCGATCTTACAGCTCCTGCTGTAACCTTAGGCTCAACAGGGGGATTAACTTTTACCTATTTTACTGATGCCGCTGCAACAATACCGTATGCTACCCCTACAACAGCTACTGCCGGTACGTATTATATTGTTGGCACCACGGCCGCAGGTTGTTACGATACCGCTGCTGTAACCGTTACTGTAAATACAACCCCTACTGTAGTTACCGTTCCACAGTCTGCATGTTCTCCTTCAACTGTAAATCTAACTCTGCCTGGTGTTACTGCTGGTTCCTCCCCCGGTTTAACATTTACCTATTATACTGATGCCGGTGCCACAACCCCTTATTTAACACCTACATTGGCAACTGCAGGAACGTATTATATTGTTGGAACACTTAATGGTTGTGCTGATACTACACCAGTAACAGTTACTATAAATCCAAAACCAACTGTTGTTACCAATAACCCGGCACCGGTATGTTCTCCTTCAACGGTGGATATTACATTGCCTGCTGTAACTGCCGGATCAACGGGTGGGTTGACTTTCACTTATTTTACAAATGCCGGAGCCACTATTGTTTATCCAACACCCACTACTGCAACCAATGGCACTTATTACATTGTAGGTACTACAGCAGCTGGTTGTTCTGATACAACAGCGGTAACAGTTACCGTTTTTCCGAAACCGCTTGTTGTTACAACGCCTCAAACTGCTTGTACTCCGGCAACTGTAAACCTTACTCTGCCTGCCGTAACCGCTGGTTCCTCAGGAGGTTTAACTTTTACCTATTTTACTGATGCCGGTGCTACAATACCTTATGGAACTCCAACAACTGCTACAGCCGGAACTTATTATATAGTGGGGACAGCAATAGTCAGCGGTTGTTCTGATACCACAGCCGTAACAGTTACTATTAATCCTTCCCCAACAGTAGTAACCAATGACCCTGCAGCAATATGTGAGCCCGCAACTATTGACCTTACTTTGCCTGCCGTTACTGCCGGCTCTACAGGAGGCTTAACCTATACATATTTTACCGATGCCGGTGCAACAAATCCGGTGGGAACACCCACCGCAGTGGCTGTAGGAGGCACTTATTATATTAAAGGCACTACTGCATTAGGCTGTTTTGATATTACGCCTGTTACTGTTACAATAAATCCCAAACCAACTGTTGTAACTTCTCCTTTGTCTTTATGTTTAGCCGCCTCAGTAGATCTTACAGACCCATCTGTTACATCTGGCTCTACGGGTGGTTTAATATTTTCCTATTATACTGATGCAGGAGCTACAATACCATATCCTACTCCAACAACAGCAGGTGCAGGTACCTACTATATTGTTGGAACAACAGCGGCCGGTTGTGCCGATACTACACCTGTAGACGTTGATTCACTTCCTGTTGTTATTACTACTCCATTACAACGTTGTGCCCCTACTGCCACAGTTGACCTCTCCTTAGCTATTGTTTCACCTGGTACAACACCTGGGCTTACTTTTACCTATTTTACTGATGCTGCCTGTACAATACCTTATGGAACTCCGGCAACTGCCACACCAGGTACATATTATATTGTTGGAACAACTGCTGATGGTTGCTCTGATACAGCTTCTACTACATTTACTGTTAATCCAAAACCCACTGTAGTTACAAATGACCCTGCAACAGTATGTGCGCCTGCAACAGTAAATTTAACAGCAGCGGCAATAACTGCTGGTTCCACAGGAGGATTAGCTTATTCCTATTATACCAATGCAGCAGCAACTATAGTATATCCAACACCCGCAACTGCAGGTGCCGGAACTTATTATATAGTTGGTATGGATGCATTTGGCTGTTCTGACACTGCTGCCGTAACAGTAACTACAAATCCCAAACCAACAGTTATAACAACCAATCAGAGTGCTTGTGCTCCTGTTTCTACAACAGATTTAACATTACCTGCGATAACAGCCGGTTCAACTCTTGGTTTAACATTTACTTATTTTACGAATGCCGCAGCCACAATACCTTATGCTACTCCCGCTGCTGCAACTGCCGGAGTTTATTATATTGTAGGAACATTACCCAGTGGTTGTTCAGATACCACAGCAGTAATCTTTACTGTTAACGCGAAACCAACAGTAGTCACAAACCCTCAGTCAACATGTGCTCCCGGAACGGTTAATCTTACCTTACCTGCTGTTACAGCCGGCTCAACAGGAGGTCTTGTCTTTACTTATTTTACTGATGCCGGAGCTACTATTCCTTATGCAACACCAACAACTGCAGGCAATGGTACGTACTATATTGTAGGTACAACAGGGGCTGGTTGTTCTGATACAACGGCTGTTGTGGTAACTATAGACCCTAAACCTACTCTTGTAACAGTACCACAAACTTTATGTTCTCCTGCCACAACAGCCGATCTTACTTTGCCTGCTGTAACTGCAGGTTCTACTCCAGGTCTTCTATTTACTTATTTTACCGATCCCGGAGCAACCTCTCCTTATGCAACTCCTGCTGCTGCTACTCCCGGAACATATTATATAGTTGGAACCACTGGTTCAGGTTGTAGGGATACAGCATCCGTTACTTTTACCTTAAATCCCAAACCAACGCTTATTACAAACCCACAATCCATTTGTACACCGGATACAACGTTCGATCTTACGCAACCTGCCGTAACAGCAGGTTCTACTGCAGGTCTAACATTATCTTATTATTCTGATGCCGGTGCTACAGTGGTATATCCAACTCCTGCCACAGCAACAGCTGGAACTTATTATATAGTGGGAGTTACTATAGCAGGCTGCTCAGATACCACAGCTATAACTCTTACCGTAAATCCTAAACCAACTGTTATAACCAATAATCCACCAACAATATGTTCACCCGCAACCGCAGATCTTACTTTGCCGGCAGTAACATTAGGATCTACAGGAGGTTTAACTTTTACCTATTTTACCGATGCAGGAGCAACTATACCTTATGCTACTCCAACCATAGCAACCGCAGGTACCTATTATATTGTTGGGGTAACAATAGCCGGATGTTATGATACCACTGCCGTTGTTGTTGCTTCTGATGCAATACCAACAGTAGTTACAACATCTCAATCTATATGTACCCCTGCAACAACTGTAGACCTTACTTTGCCTGCTGTAACAGCGGGTTCAACGGCCGGACTAACATTCAGTTATTATACCGATGCAGGTGCAACATCAGTTTACGCTTCTCCCACAGCCGCTGTTGCAGGCACCTATTATATTGTAGGTACAACACCTGGTGGCTGTACTGATACGGCTTCTGTTATTGTTACGGTAAACGTTAAACCAACAGTTGTTACAACAGATCAAACCACCTGCACTGCACCAACGGTAGACCTTACATTGCCTGCAGTAACAGCCGGTTCACCCCCTGGTTTAACATTTACTTATTATACCGATGCGGCTGCGACATCTGTTTATGCTACTCCAGCCACAGCCACTACAGGAACGTATTATATTGTAGGTTCAACCCCTGCGGGTTGCTCTGATACTACAGCAGTAATTGTTACAATAAACCCTGTTCCAACGGTAGTTACAACACCTCAGGCTGTTTGTTCACCTGCAACTTCTGTTGATCTGACTCTTCCTGGTGTAACAGCCGGCTCAACACCTGGATTGACGTATACTTATTTTACCGATGCCGGTGCTACAATTGCATACCCAACTCCAACAACTGCCACAACTGGAACGTATTATATTGTTGGTACTATAGCTGGTGGTTGTACTGATACTGCATCCATTACAGTTGTTGTTGGTGTTGCACCAACAGTAGTAACCACAAACCAGGTGATTTGTACACCATCTGTTTCAACAGATATTACTTTACCTGCCATAACAGCCGGTTCCACAGCAGGCCTTACATTTACTTATTTTACTGATGCCGGTGCTACAGCAGTATATCCAACCCCTGCAACTGCAGGCCCTGGAATCTATTATATAGTTGGTACTACGGTTGATGGTTGCTCTGATACTACAGCAGTAACAGTAATGATTAGTCCGTCCCCAACTGTAGTTACAGTGCCTCAGTCAATATGCACACCCGCCACAACGGTTGATCTCACATTACCAGGAGTAACAGCAGGTTCTTCCCCTGGTTTAATATTTACTTATTTTACAGATGCCGGAGCCACAACCCCTTATGCTACCCCTGCGGCAGCCATAGCTGGTACTTATTATATTGTAGGT
>JAHEXZ010000125.1 GCA_023251835.1 Bacteroidota bacterium
TTCAAAAGGCAGATTAACCAATTTAGCATACTCTTCACCTGCCTCTCTTATATCTTCATCTTTTTCTTTGTAGTACCATATAATTTTAATATCCACACCTTTAGAGTAATAGCTATATAGAAGAGTCATTATTTCCAGTATATATTTGGCGGAAACAGTATTAAAATTGGATATCGCTTTGATAAAGCTAATACCAGATTATGAAACTACCGCTAAATCTCAGAAAGTTGAATATAAAGCATTGGAATATGCCGGAGCGCAGAATCCTTTGTATATAATTAGCGATGGCATATTCCGTGAAATTAAGGCAGATAAAATATCAATTGGTTTTATACCAGAAATATAGGATTTAGGGTATAGTTGCCAAAGTATAAATAATGGCTTTGCCGGATACATATATTTTGGGGGGATAGTTCATGTATGTTTTTCCTTTGGTTAAAAAATCTTGTCAATTATTCGAAACATTCCTTATTTGAAATATATCTGTTATTTTTACGAGAATTTAAACGTTTCTAAATAGGATATAAATTCTGTGAATTTAAATTTTGTTGAGTAAACAGATTTCTGAAGAAAATACTTCTAAACTTTTTATCTTTATAGTGTTTTTATGGAATATATAATTATGAATGAGAACGATATCATCAAAGGCTGTTTAAAGAACAATCGTGAAAATCAAAAGGCCTTATATGATTATTATTATGGTAAAATGTATGGGCTTTGTTTGCGTTATTCCAGAAACAGTGCAGAGGCAAAAGAAATGGTTCACGAAGCCTTTTTTAAGGTATTTGCCGAGCTTAAAAATCATAAACCAAATGAACCACTTGAACCCTGGATTAAAAATATAATGATACATACGTCTATTGAATTTCTTCGCAGAAACAGAGAAAATATGATAGTAAGTACGGTTTATGCAAATAAAATTGCTCCTCCCGAAACTAAAACAAGTGAAGGCATAAGTGATGAAGAACTTATTTTAAATGTTGATAAAGAAATTATATTAAAAGCAGTTCAGGAGCTTGCTCCTGCATACCGGAAAGTATTTAATTTATACACCATAGAAGGATATTCTCACAAAAAAATTGCTGAACTACTTAATATAGGTGAAGAAACATCCGGATTAACACTTGAAAAAGCAAAATTTAATCTGCGGAAAAATATAAAGCAATTGATAAAGAAAAAGGATGACAAATAATATTGATAGTCGTAGGCTTGACGAGCTGATTAAACAAACTTTAAGCAATTACGAAGCACCAATAAATACTTCTGACTGGGAAAAAATGGAAAGTATGTTGGGGGCTTCTCCTAAGTCAGGAACGTATATATATAAACAAAAATTATCGACTCTCACTGATTCGGTTTCACAACTTGGCATACTTAAAAAAGTTACTGCTTCATATATTTTTATTGCAGTATTAATGTTGGCTGGTGGAGGATATTTATTATATACTATTTTAAAATCACCTAAAACACCGGAAAATATATCAAATAATATATTGAATGCGGATAGTCTTGTAAATATGACAACAGAAGAACCCTCTGCTTCAAATACAGCAATTGAAAACCAGAGTAAACAACCAAAGGACAGCATACCCACTCCAACACCTGCAATAGTGGATAAAACGATAGAGAAAGTTGTTGAAAAAAAGGAAATAACGGATAAAAAACAACCTGTATCGGTAGAAAAAAACGATAAGAAAACGGAAAAGGCTGTGCCGGAAATTACCAAAGTAAACGACAAAAAGCCTGAAAATAAAAAAGAAGATGTTACGAATGTAGATAAAAAAGAAAAAGATAAACCGGTGGCGAAGGTGGAAGATAAAACTTCACAGGAAACTCAGAAAAAATCAGACAGTTCATCGGGAGCAGGTAATTCTATACCTCAGCCGAATAATGCTGACAGTGTTAAAAAGCAGCCTGTTCAACCACAACAACCACAACCACCACAACAACCACAACAACCACAACAACCTCAACAACCTCAGCAACCTCAGCAGCCTGAGCAGAAAAAGGATTCTATAAAAACACCTTAGCTATTTCAATACTGTAAATTTCATTGTTTTAGATCGGTAGTTTTGTCCGCAAATCTGATAAAAGTAGGTGCCATTTGAGAACAAACTAACATCAATGGATATAGAAGTTTGTTTTTCTGCTATCACTTCCTTTTTAATTACTTCTCCCATAATATTGTAAATAATAAATACAGGATTTTTAACATTTTGTATAGTAAAATTTACCGAAGCAGACGTACTTGCCGGGTTGGGTATACTTTGTAAGATGATTATCTTATCCTTGTTTTCTTTTTCGGATACATCAACGGTAGAAGAAATAATATCAACCGAAAGGTCATCAAAATAAAATCCATCATAATTTACTGCCTGGTCACTTACTAATTTAAATTGGAGATAAAGACTTGCGCCTAAATAGTCATTAAGACTAATTTCTTCTTTTACCCATAACAATTGTTGTCCGTCATACACCGGGTTTCCAGAATCCTGGTTGGAACTACCGGGTTTAGTATATTTCCCGCAAAGAGGTGTCCAGAAATTTCCATCAACTGATGCCATTATTTGTGCATAATCATACCGTGCTTCTATATCCCATTTAGTCCAGAAACTAAGGGTTGCTGATGTAGCGGCACTTAAATCTATTGCATTGTTGAGCTTAAGTTTTTTATTAGCATTGTCGTTGTAATTGCCGTTGGGACTATCAGTAATGGAACTGGGGGCTGATATATAATCAACGGTAGATATTCCCCAACTGCCTCCTGAAGCAGTAAAGCCGGTAACAGAAGAACCATTATTTGTGTATGCAACCGTGCTTTGGCCAAAAATTTTGGTTATAGTATCATTTTTATCATATAAACCATTGTTTACACGAAGAATATAACGAAATGTTTGTCCGGCAATGATAGAACTGTTTAGAGTATACGCAATGGAATCTGCTCTTGTTTCTAACAGGCTCATGGCAGAATATGTTTTAGGTGCTCCAACGGAGGCAATCCAGCTATCTATGGGGATGATGGAAACAGTAAAAGTTGCAGGGCTGTCTAACCCAAGCCGTTGGATAGAATAGTTCAGGTAACCGTTGCTCTGAGCAATATTATACAGAGAATTATCAGTTACGTCAGCATATTTACCAATAAGTTCAGCTCCATATATGTTTTGTCCCAAGGCATTTTCGCACATAGGAATAATTTTTTCCTGCGGTGGCCAGAAACCATCAGCAGGATCACCTAACTCGGGAGTCATTGAAAGTATTTTAGGTTTGGTAGTTTGTTCACCATATCCCCAATCATCAGAATCGCCATTGGTAGTATATTGTACCGTTTGGTTTCCGGTTCCGGCAGTGAAATGGTTTAATGATGTCATTAATCGTGTATGGTTTACAAATACAGCTGAATCAGGTGTATAAAAATCTGCAATATACCCCCAGGGATAGATCAAATCGTTTCCATAAGTATGGTAGTTGATAGTCATTCTAAATTCGTGTTGTTCACAAAACCATTTCATAGTTTGTGTTTCAGGCTCCGAAAAAGCTGTTGTGCCACGATAGGTTTGATCGTTTGTGGTTGGGGAAGAACCTATATCGTCATAACCCCATTGAAAGCCATAATTCCTGTTCAGGTCTACCCCATAAGTACCATCATTGTTGTTTCGCATATTTTTCCGCCACATACCTCCTCCATTGGGATCTGTAGTTTCATTATATACGTAGCCATCAG
Source organism: Bacteroidota bacterium (assembly GCA_023251835.1). Taxonomy (GTDB): domain Bacteria; phylum Bacteroidota; class Bacteroidia; order 2-12-FULL-35-15; family 2-12-FULL-35-15; genus 2-12-FULL-35-15. The sequence continues at coordinate 3,722 of JAHEXZ010000125.1, forward strand.
GATTAACACAGGGAACAAAGTACATTTCTGTATTATCTACAAGTGCTGTTATTTCAGAATTATTACCATAATTCTCTAATAAATAATACATATAGAATATCATTTGTGATAAAGAGCCTGGTTCCCGCGCATGATGAAGTGCAGTATACAAAATCTCCGGTTCCGTTTCATTTACTGAAGGGTTGTCGGAAATTTTTAACCAATAAATAGGGCGGCCTTCTATTGAATTATAACTTCCAATAGGCTGTTTGGCTGTTATAAGGTTTGGGAATTGCAAGGCCATATTATCTAAAATAGTGAGCAGCTCGCTATAGGTAAAATAACCACCCATATTGCCTAATTGGAAATTAGAAGGGGTTATAATAGTATTTGTAGTATTACAGCCCGCACTACGGTTGTTTAGGCTTTTTTCTGTTTCTTCTTTTTTTTTATGGGACGCCTCTTTGTTTTGATTGCTGTAATGAGAGGCAACATCATCAATCAGAATGTCTACTTTATAGCCATTTTCTCTTGCAATAGCAATTTCATGTTCAGAAAAATCGGAAATAAAATAAACGTTTTTTTTATGCTCACCATGGTCTACAGCTAAACCTAAGCTTGCAAGGTGTTTAAGACTTTTTTCTTTGGAATCAAGATGTACTTTTGCCCGGGAATATTTCTCCTTTTGTGCATAAATAGCAAAGGAGAAATAACTTAAGACGATAAGAATAAAGAGCTTTTTCATGCAAATTACTTTTAGGTAAATTTAAAAAGTAATTTGCAATAAAGCAATTAATCATTCCTCTTGGAGTAAATGTGTTTTTCCCACTGACAACCTCAATAAGATGAAAAATCAAGCCTTTCAAATCTTGGTTCCGCGTATTTGAGGAAATTTCTGCTTAAAAATGTTGCAGTAATGTTGCAGCATAGGAAGAACAAAGCCGGTTGTTTTGCGGTGCGATTCGAACCTTTTGTAAATTTCAATAGCAGTATCAGACATCGGAATTTCAATATAATCTTTGGTTTTCTTTTGGAAAAGACTAATCCAGTGAACCCCTTCACTGTCAATATTAACCATATTTTCCTTTAGCTGCACGGCATCTGAATGGCGTGAGGTAGCACACGAGAAAATGTAACAGTCCCTAGCAAAGATATTAAAAACATTGTCACCCTTTTACTTGATCTTCAATTGTCAGATTTAAGAAACTCCTAAAAGTCGCAAGTGAATAAAACAATAAGCTTCAAGTTGTTAATAAAATAATGCTTGAGGGTTATTGTAATTATCATCCAAAAAATGAGAGTAGAAGTTGTTTGTTTTCATTACATTACTGTTGCTACTACATTTATTAATCATTCGGGACAAAAAATTATCAAAGTCTTTTCCAACCAAAATTACCGTCCACTTAAAATTTAAAATTCGGATTTCTTAGCTTATACGTTAAACTCTCCACGGGGAAAGTGGGCGCTATTTACTTAAACTACCAAAAATTAACTAATTTTCAACAATAGCAAGAATTTATACTTTGATTTTAATACAAACTTAGAAATTATTTAAACTTTTTATCGTTTGCGACTTTTGGGAAGTCAATGTTTGTTGATTTTATAGCGTCAATTCCATGCGTATGTCACAACGGAAGTCCTGTTAAAAAGAGCATAGCGAGATGCTACCCTCAACGGGGGGGCTTCGCGTATGCAATTTTCTTTTTCTTCCATTATTTTTTTGAGTGTATATTTTGTACTTAAAAATTCAAACTCTTCTAAAATCGCTTTTTGAAAACGTGGTTACAGTTAACATTATCTGATAAAGTTGTTCTTCTATTTTTAATCCGTTTTAACTCCGGACTGTCTTAGAAATACAAATCAGCAAACTCTTTATTTTCTGAGCCATCTTGGTTATACATTACCCATTCATCAGATAAGCTATTTCGTAAAACACTCCCTTTGGATTTCAATTTCCCGCCCTCGTAATAAGACTCCCATTTCCCTTTCGTATTCTCAAAACTCACCTTCAATTTCAGTTCCCCATTTTTTTCATAGTAGAGCCAATCTCCTACATCCTGGCTATCAACATAATCTCCCTTCATTTTATTTACACGATTTCCCTTCATTTTCAATTTTCCGTTTTCGTAATACTCAAAAAACTCTTCTTCTTGTGAGTTTCCATTTTTATAAATATAAATTGATTCATAGTCCAGTTTCCCATTTTCAAGAAATGTTGACCATTTACCGATTGGTTCCCCGTCTTTACTAATTCCCTTCATATACAATTTCCCATTTTTGTAATACGATACATACTCTCCATCTGACCTTCCATTTTTATAATTTTCTTTCGATCCTAATTGTCCATTTTCATAATAGAAGCAATTCTCTCCGTTCTCGCACCCATTTTTGTAATTTTCTTTTATATACAATTGCCCATTTTCGTAATATTCTAAACGTTCTCCATCATTAAACTGTTCATCGTTTTTGTGATTTTCTTTTAATTCCAATTGTCCATTTTCGTAATAAATTACATGCCCTCCATTTACGCTTCCATTTTTAAAATTTTGTTTTTCTTGTACCTGCCCATTTTTGCAGTAATTAATAACCTCTCCATCCTTTCCTCCGTCTTTATAATACTCTTTTAATCTTAGTTTTCCATTTTCGTAAAATTCCAAATATTCTCCATCATGCTTTCCGTTCTTATAATTGCATTTAAGAGATGGCTGTCCATTTTCGTAATAGGTCAAACATTCTCCATCTTGAATTCCATTTTTGTAATTTTCTTTCGTGGCTAATTGTCCATTGCTGTAATATAATTTCCGTTCACCGGTATAATTTAAAGGAAACTTACCATCATCTGAGATTTTAGCAACATACATGTTATTTTTAGAAGCTGCAGAATTTTGGGAATATAACAAAGGACTATACACTAAGATCATTACTATTAAATAGAAATGAATTTTGTTCATGCGGATTTGATAATGAGGCACATTCATATTTTTAATACTGCAGCCTATTTTGTTCTTATTGGATTCTTCTATCAAATTTTCTTTTCCCATTATTATAATATTGAAAGAATTCACAGACCGAAAGGTAAGGTTTTTTCTGCTTTTTGCCAAATGCTCATTCGGCCTTTGTTCAAGAAGCAGGATTTACAATATGTGATTAAAAAATATAGATATAAAAACTTCATATAGCTAAAAATAGAGGGAGGGGGAGTAACCCGAGTATTTAAAAAAATTTAGGCCAGGATATGGAAAAAAGTTCGATGTTGAAAAATTTGATGGCACAAATTCGTTTATATTCAATAAACGTCATATTTTGCGACTGCTCCACGAGCTTGACAAAGAACTTGAAAAGCAGGGATTAAAGTATGTACGATATGCAGATGATTTCAGCATTTACTGCAAAACAAGCCAGGCCGCGAAGAATGCAGGGAACAAGGTTTACCTGTTCTTAAAGAACAAACTAAAACTTGAAATAAACCCAGACAAGAGCGGTATTCGCAAACCAGTTCACTTTGAAATACTGGGTTACGGATTTGTACCCACGTACAAGAAAGGTGACAGGGGCAAATATCAGCTTGTAGTGGCAGTAGCCTAAAGCCCTATGATGACAACAACGATAACCCTTGACCGTTTAAAGAAGCGAGGTTATGAAGCGATGCTCGATTATTACCTGAAAATTCATCCCATTAACCAGTGAACCGCGTAGTACGCGACCCGTACGCTACGTGGTGTGAGAGGCGCACCTCGCTTGAGGAATCAGGCGAGGCCGTCTACTCAATTATAGCCAGGGGTTTTATCCATTGACCTTTTTCTGAAGTCTGTCATAACTACTTCTCAGTTGTCTAAGCTGAACAAGAATATTGTCTAATGAAATGCGGTGCAATTTATTTTCACCTTGTCCTCTATAAAACTCAGGGTTTCTCCAATAAAGATTTTTCTCAAAAGTCAAGTCTGCTAGGTCGGCACCGTCACCAATTTTTCTAATACTACTTGAAGCATCAGCCCAAAGTGAAGCTAGTCTTGGGTTTGCTTCTCTATTATTTGTTTGGCCAACGAATGATACGGTTTCAGCCAATGCAAACTATAGGGTTCGTATTGCTTCTCCTAAGTCGTAGAAACTATTCAACTCATTTTCTTCCTGGCGGGTTGCAGGTTGGAAAAGCAAAATCGAAAAAAACGTTGAAGTATCTTGATGCACAGGCTGTTTTAGTAGCCACGACCTTAAGGTCGTGGTAAATGTAAAACCGCGATTATCAGAGTTCAGTCCAACCGAACAAAATATTACCGAAGCATTGTATTATAGCATTTTACATTATAAAAATTCATATATGATTATGTTTGGTTTATATCCAAAACCCTGCTGCGCTTTTTTACTACCTTTGTTATAATGAATTCAGTTTCTGTTAAAACTCGTCCTCTTTTTTGGTTTTACATCCTGGTAGTTTATGTAATTATTCAGTTTGCCTGGTGGAGCTACCTGATGGTAAACTTAAATAATGAAATTTATCATCTGAAAACAGAATTAAATTTATTGAAAGGTGAAACTCCGGATGAGGTGATAGTAGAAGGGAACGAACTCAACCAAAAGTTGCACAAACGATGGGTTATGATTTTTGGCGAAGGAGTTGTTTTTATGACTGTTCTGCTCATTGGTATCTTTCAGGTAAGGAATGTGTTTAAAAAAGAAACAGCGCTTACACAACAACAACAAAATTTTTTATTATCTGTTACTCATGAGTTAAAATCGCCAATTGCATCTACAAAATTGCAACTGCAAACACTTCAAAGGCATGAGCTTAGCAGGGAAAAACAAAAAGAAATTATTACTGATGCAATTAATGATACAGAAAGGTTAAATAACCTGGTAGAAAATATTTTATTGGCAGCTAAAATTGAAAATAACATATATACTTTACACAAAGAGAATTGTAATTTATCAAACTATATTACCGAAGGAATAAATCAAACATTAAGGTCATTCAATTATAAACAAAATGTTGTACTGTCTATTGACCCCAATATATATATGGATATTGATAAAACAACTTTTCCTTCGATTATTCTTAACCTCTTGGAAAATGCAGTAAAATATTCCCTTCCGGATTCTACGATAACGGTGAGTTTAAAAAAACAAAATCAAAAAATAATATTAAGTATCGCAGATCAGGGTGGTGGAATTCCGGAGCAAGAGAAAGGAATGATTTTCAATAAGTTTTATCGTATAGGGAATGAGGAAACACGCAAAACAAAAGGAACAGGTCTTGGCTTATATATTGTGGATTATCTGGTAAAACAACATGATGGAACTATTACTGTAAAAAATAATACACCGTCAGGAAGTATTTTTGAAATAATATTTAATGAATAATTACTGATGGAGCTCAATAGTTATCCTTTAGTAAAGTTTTCAAAATAACTTCAACAAAAGAAATATGATTCATTTTCAAATTGCCACCCACAGTCTTCCCTTCGACTTTGCTCAGGGTAAACTGGCTCTGACTGACCGCGCGCGAGTCATATTGAGTAGGAAATTAAAAATATTTAAAGCTCTTTGAAAATGACACATAAAAACAGGAACTTAGTATCAAAAGAGGTAAATATGGCAGCGTAGCA
>JAHEXZ010000071.1 GCA_023251835.1 Bacteroidota bacterium
ATAACGTGCAAGTAAATCGACTTTTTAAGCAATTAAAATTAGTATATATCGTTGAATTGAACAAATATGAAAATAGATTTGTTGAACATAATTAGTATTTTTAATCGGTGATTGTTCGGAAAATAATACTGTTATCATGGTTAATCTTATTCTATATTGGGGTATCCGCACAATACACCAGCCATTGTCACATTAAACAATTAATTATTAAAGGCGATACCATTCAAATTGATACACTCAGCCTTATTCCCCGTTCAATAGAAATTACTGGCCCTAATGGCATACCCATCGACAGCTCTTTATATACTATAAACTACGCTGAAGCAAGGTTGATTTTTAAAAAGAAAAACTCAAAAACAGACAGCTTAACAATCACTTACAGAACATTTCCCTACTTATTCTCAAAACCAGTAAAACACAAAGACCTTAGCCGGATAAAACCTGATTTGTTTGGCAATATCAACCCATTCAGTTATACCGTAGAATCAAAGAGTGATGATATTTTTAAAATGGAAGGGCTTAATAAAACAGGAAGCATCTCCAGGGGCATCTTATTCGGTAACAATCAAAATGTGGTGGTTAACTCCAACCTGAACTTACAGTTATCAGGGCATTTAAATAATAATATAGATATTCTTTTAGCCGCTACCGACAACAACATTCCTATCCAGCCTGATGGAAATACCCAACAATTACAGGAGTTTGACAAAGTGTTTATTCAGCTATCAAAAGATGGAACCAAACTGATTGCCGGAGATTTTCAGCTTATGCGGCCAAACAGCTATTTTATGAATTTTTATAAAAAGGCTCAGGGACTTAGTTTTACTACAGAAGTAAGAATTAATCCCTACTTCGGCAAACCCAGTAAAGGCTCCAGCTCCATTTTTAAAGGGGGAGGGAATCCCCCTGTCCACCTTAAGAAGGGGGAATCTACCCAAACGAATAGGAGCGGGATTTATAAAACATCTTTAAGTGCTGCTGTTTCTCGTGGAAAATTTGCCCGTAATGTTATACAGGGAATAGAAAGTAACCAAGGGCCTTACAAATTGAGGGGAGCGGAAAATGAACCGTTTATCATTGTGCTCTCCGGAACAGAAAAGGTATACATTGACGGACGACTAATGGATAGGGGGCAGGAAAATGATTATATGATTGATTATAACACGGCAGAAGTTACATTCACCGCCAAACAGTTAATTACAAAAGATAAACGCATTGTGGTAGAGTTCCAGTATTCTGACAAAAACTATGCCCGTTCCCTGTTACATTTCGGAAACGATTTTGAAAAAGACAATCTTCAATTACATCTCCACATCTATTCAGAACAGGATAGCAAGAACCAACCATTACAACAGAACCTGACACCTCAACAAAAACAATTGTTAACCAATATTGGCGACACATTATCGTTGGCAGTTACCCCCAGCATTGACAGCGTACCTTTTTCAAACAGTGAAGTATTGTACCAAAAGAAAGATACGCTTGTTGGTTCTGAACTGTATACTATATATATGTATAGCATCAATAGCGACAGTGCTCACTACCGGCTCACATTCAGCAATGTAGGTCTGGGAAACGGAGACTACAGGCAAATTACATCCAGTGCCAATGGTAAAGTATTTCAATGGATTGCACCTGTTGCAGGTATAAAGCAGGGCAGCTATGCCCCCGTAGTTCTTCTGATAACACCGAAACAAAAACAAATGATAACGGCAGGATTTGATTACACTTTTTCTGCAACCAGCAAATTGTTTATAGAAGGGGCGGTGAGTAATAATGATATAAATACTTTTTCTACTGTAAATAATGAAGACAATTTAGGTTATGGTTTAAAAATGAATTTTGATAATGCCAAACCTCTGAACAATCAACAAACCGATACAGCTCAGGAAGCCTTAACACTGCTAACAGCTATTAATTATGAATATGTGCAATATCATTTTGCACCCATTGAACGCTATCGCAGCGTGGAGTTTGAAAGGGACTGGAACCGGAAAAACACACCAACATTAAGCGACCAGCATATTGTTGGTGCTGCTGTAGGATTAGCGAAAAAGGGAACAGGGGTTATTGGGTACAAATTCAATGCTTTTCTCGAAGGAACCAACTACAATGCTAACAAACAATTTGTAAATCTTAATTTGAAAAGAAAAGGATTTAATATCATTTATGATGGCAGTATGCTAGGTTCTACAAGTGTTACTAATAGCAATTTCTACCGGCACAAGAGCGGCATTTCGCAACAGGTAAAAGGATTCACAATCGGACTGAAAGACGAATTTGAGAACAATAGATTTACTGCATCCTCCAAAGATTCGCTATTGGCAAACAGTTACCAATTCTGGGAATGGCAGGGTTATATACAAAATGCAGATACTGCCAGAAACCACTATGGTTTGTATTACAAACAACGGGATGATTTTGGGGTTAAAAGCTCTTCTTTGTCTTCGCACTTAACTCAATCGACACATGCAGAAAGCTATGGGGGCTTTATCGAGTTGCTTCAAAACTCAAATAGCCAGTTAAAAATAAACACTGCTTATCGAAGATTACAAATAGTCGACTCCTCGATTACCATTCAAAAGCCAGATAATTCGTTGGTTTCAAGAGTTGAATATAATTTCAGATTGTGGAAGGGACTATTATATTCAAACTCTTTTTATGAAATTGGCTCCGGATTGGAAGTAAAAAAAGAATTCTCATACATTGAAGTTGCCCCTGGGCAAGGTGTTTATACCTGGAATGATTATAATGAGAATGGGATAAAAGAATTAAATGAATTTGAAATAGCTGCATTTACTAATACTGGAACATACATAAAAGTATATACCCCTACCTTAGATTATATTAAAGTTTATACCAATCAGTTCAGTGAAATGTTGATGGTAAAGCCTGCCGCTATATGGGTAAATAAAAAAGGAATTAGAAAATTTATTTCCCGTTTTGCCAATCAAACTGCTTATCGTATCGACAGGAAAACCACAGAAAATGATATTAAAAAAGCATATAATCCGTTTCTGGCAGAAACGAAAGACACTAAATTGGCCACATTAAATTCTTCTTTTCGTAATACACTATTCATTAATCAGCTGAGTCCTGTATTCGGGCTTGATTTGACTTACCAGGACATAAGAAATAAAGCGCTGCTGGTAAATGGCTTTGATGCCCGCCAAAACAGATATAAGGAAGTAACATTGCGTTGGAATATGTCACAGCTATTTTGGTGGGAGATATCATACAAGGATGGAAAAAAAACAAGTAACTCCCAATACTTCAGCACACGGAACTATACTATTTTATATTATGAAACAACACCAACATTGAATTACCAACCCAATACGGCTTTTCGCACCAGCGCATCCTTTAAATATACAGATAAAAAAAATAATGAGGAATACGGTATAGAACGTGCCATTTTACAAGATTATGGGCTTGAAATTAAATACAATGTATTACAGAAAGGCGGCCTTAGTGCGAAAGCCAACTTTATACAAATAAAATACAATGGAGAACAAAACACAGCGCTTGCATTCGAAATGTTAGACGGTTTACAGAAAGGGAAAAATATCACCTGGGAAGCAATTTATCAACGGAATTTATCAACAAATTTACAATTAAGTCTTACTTACAATGGCCGCGTTTCAGAAGGGACAAAAGCTATTCACACTGGTGGCGCACAAGTAAGAGCCTACTTTTAATAATTCATATTTCTATATTTTAACTCCCATTACCAAAATATCATCTATCTGAGGCGCGCCTTCTTTCCATTCAGAATGAATTGACGAGAGGCGTTCTTTTTGTTGTTGCATATTCAGATGTTGGATGCTTAGCAGTATATCTTCAAATCTTTGTTCTCCAAATATTTCTTTGTCATTTCTTCTTAATTGATTTATATAACCATCCGAAAAAAGATAGATACTCATGTTATTTTTTATTGGAATAACATGGTTGGTGTATTCTTTCCTGGTTGGTGATATTATTTTTGTAATCCTTCCATCACCGGCTATTTCATGAATATCTCCAGGTATAACGTCTATAGTATTATCTGACAATATATACAACGGGGTCTTAGCGCCTGCATACTGTATTATTTTATTCTTATAATCTAAGCTGCACAATGCGATAACCATTCCATCCACTGAAAATTCTCCATCTTTTTTCTGATGTAATGCTTCGTATACTCCCGAATTCAAAAGACGGAGGATTTCAGAAGGAGCTATCTTGTGTTTTTTATTTACGATTTCATTTAATAAGGTATTGCCTATTATGCTCATAAAGGCCCCCGGAACCCCATAGCCAGTACAATCAATTGCAGCAATAACTATAATATCATCAACTTTTGAAAACCAGTAAAAATCACCACTCACAATATCTTTGGGTTGATAATAAATAAAGCTATCCGGTAAATAATTTTGGAGTTCGCCTTCTTCCATCAAAATTCTTTTCTGGATGCGTTGAGCATATCTGATGCTGTCAACAATTTTTTCTTTTTGTTGCAAAACTTCATTTTTTTGCAGCTCAATTATATTCTTTTGTCTACGGGTTATTGTCAGGGAACGAAAAATATAACCTGCAAACACAGCTACGAAGAACAAACCGGCAATTGCTGACCATATAATGATTTGTTGTTTTTTCTTTTGGGCTTCGGCAACAGCCATTTCTTTGTCATGTTCTGCTTTCAGGAGCGCTTCTTTTTTATCAAATTCATAACTCATTTCTTTTAGTAGCAGCTGTTTTTTGCTTTCCTGGCTGAAAATTGTATCCTTAAGCATCATTGCTTTTTTGTAGTGAACAAGTGCCAGTTCATGCTGGCCTGTGGTATCATAAAGGTTGGCTAACGCCTCTTCAGTCTGCCTTAAATAGTCCAATGTTCCAATACTATCTCCAAGGGTAATGGCTTTGTTTAAAAATTGTTCGGCCTCCTTAAATTTTCCGGTTAATGTATAAAGTGATCCAATATTTGTAAAATGTATCACCATTCCTTCTTTAAAACTCAGCTCTTCATCTATTTTTAAAGCTTTTTGGTAATAATAAATGGCATTGGAATAATCGGCTTGTGCAGTATAAACAGTGCCAATATTACCAAGAAAAACAGCACAGTTGTTTTTGTTTCCAAGGTCTTCCATTATTTTCAATGCCCTGGAATAATAATCTAATGCCCTGGAATAATCGCCCTTATAGCAATAAACAGTCCCAATATTACCAAGAACAGCGGCAATATCATTTTTTAATCCAAGTTCCTCAACTATTTTTTGTGCCTTGTAATAATAATCGAGTGTTTTAGAATAATCGCCCTGCCTGCAATAAACACTTCCAACGTTGCTAAGGTGATTCGCAATTCCATTTTTATTGCCCAACTCTTCATCTATTTTAAGTGCCCTGAGATAATAATCAAGAGCCTGAAAGTAATTACCCTGACTGTTATAAATGTTTCCAATATTTCCAAGACGTTTTGAGATTCCTTTTTTATTTTTTACTTCCCGATCGAGTTTTAAGGCTTTCAAATAATAATCAAGCGCATTGAGGTAGTCTGCCTTCAAATAATAATACGCACCAAGATTTCCGAGAGTATTTGCACGAAGCAGCTTTAATTCATTTGATTCTACTCCTTCTCTTGCCTGGAAAAGTTCAGAAGAAGACAAGGGTGTTATAATTTCAAGCGCCTGACGACCAAGAATAATAGCAGTATCGGGATTTCTATACATTGACTGCTTACCAAGTTCATTTAGATGTTTTACTTTGTTGGTGTCGAGTTTATCATTTTTGAGAAGATATAAAAGGGAGTCAATAATCGGATTTTGTGGGAATATCTCACCCCCTTCGGTCGCCATAGGCTTACCGAAGGCGATGCCAGCCCCTCTCCATGCTCCTCCGCTGAAACTTGTAAAAACGAGCGGAAGGAGAGGGAAAAAGAATAATATTAACAGGAAAAGAAATTTTTTCATTACTCTAAAATACAATTATATTCTAATCCCCATTACCAAAATATCATCTATCTGTGCAATGTCTCCCTTCCACTCCTTGTATGCAGACGCAATGGCTTCTTTTTGTTTTTGCATATTTAAGTGTTGTATACCCAACAATAAATCTTTAAACTTTTGTGATCCGAATTTTTTTCTTTCGCTACCTCCAAACTGATCAATATAACCATCCGAAAAAAGATAAATGCTCATTCCTTTTTTTAATGAAATAACATGATTAGTATATTTATTCTTTAATGGATTATCTGCTTTTGAAATCATGCTGCTTCCTCCAATGCCATACACATCCGCTTTAATAACTTCTATTTTGCCATCAGATAAAACATATAAAGGGTTTTGAGCGCCTGCATATTGTAATATATTGTTTTTGTAATCTATTGTACATAAAGCTATATCCATTCCGTCCTCTGATGATATTCCGGTTTTCCGCTGGTGTAAGACTTCATAAACTCCATGATTTAATTGTGTTAATATTTCGGATGGCTGAGTAATCTGTTTTTCATTTACTATCTGGTTTAACAATAGATTTCCTATCATACTCATAAAAGCACCGGGAACACCGTGACCTGTGCAGTCTACTGCTGCGATGACAAAATACCCCTCCCCGGCTTTCTCTCCCTTGTGGGGGGAGTCAGAGAGGGGTGTAAACCAATAAAAATCGCCACTAACAATATCTTTTGGTTGATAATAAATAAAACTTTCAGGCAGATAATTTTGGATTTCGCTTTCCTCCATCAATATACTCTGCTGGATACGTTGGGCATAGGTAATGCTATCTAAAATTTTTGTTTTTTGTTTTTCTACTATTTCTTTTTGTTTTGAAACTTCATTTTTTTGTAATTCGATTATATTTTTTTGTTTCCGGGTAATGCGAAGAGAGCGAAAAATAAATCCTGAAAATAGGACCACTAAAAACAAACCACAGGCAATTGACCATATTACAATTTGTTGCTTTTTCCTTTCTGCCTGGGCTATAGCCAGTGCTTTATCATGTTCTGCTTTGATAGCGACTTCTTTTTTATCAAACTCATAATTCATTTCTTTGCGGATAAGCTCTTTTTTACTTTCCTGACTAAAAAGAGTATCCTTTAAGGCTACCGCTTTTTTATAATGAATAAGTGCCAGTTTATATTGCCGGGTGGTATCATAAAGTCGGGAAATGAATTCTTCGGTTTGCCTTAAATAATTTAATGTACCCAAGCTATCACTAAGAACAATTGCTTTTTTCAGGTATTGTTCCGCCTCTTTGTAATTTCCTATTGAAGTATAAAGCGAACCGATGTTCGTAAGTATCATTGTTCTCGCTTCCCTATGTCCAAGTTCATCCACCATTTTCAATGCCTTGAAATAATAGTTCAATGCCTGATCATATTCTTTTTGTTCAGCATAAACACTGCCAATACTGCTAAGCCAAACAGCTTTAAAATTTTTATTTCCAAGCTCCTCAGCCATTTTCAGCGCCTTAAAAAAATAATCTAATGCTTTAGGAAAATCACGTTGATCAGAATAAACAGAACCAATGTTGCCAAGATTGGAAGCAATATCATTTTTTAATCCCAGTTCCTCATACACCTTTTGTGCTCTGAAATAATAGTCAAGCGCTTTGGGAAAGTCGTCCTGATTAGCATAAACAACTCCTATATTCCCCAAATGTACCCCAACCCTGTTTTTATTATTCAGTTCTTCATCTATCCTTAATGCTTTAAAATAATAGTCTAATGTTCTTGGATAATCTCCCCGATGGGAATAAACCATCCCTATATGTCCAAGGCGTTTTGCTATTCCATTTTTATCTTTTAGGTCTTCGTCTATTTTTAATGCTTTTTGGTAATAATCAAGAGCGTTGAAATAATCGGTTTTTAAAAAATAATAACACCCCAGATTGTCAAGAGTTGTGGCACGAAGTTTTTTAATAGCATTGTCCTCTATTCCTTCTCTTGCAAATGAAAATTCTGAAGAAGAAATTGGCGTGATAATGGAAAGCGCATGATTGCCCAGAATAATGGATGAATCAGGATTTTGATACATCAAACTCCAGCTAAGAGCATTGAGGTGATTTACTTTGTTGGTATCTTCTTTATCTTTTTTGAGCAGGGTTAAAAGAGAGTCGGTGGTTCGGGTTTGGGCAAACACCTCAGCCCCGCCCTCCCGAAATAGATTCGGGATAAGCTCTCTCCAAAGGAGAGAGTTGGAACAGAACAATAATAAGAGAAAATATATTTTATCGCTTTTTTTCATTGAATCATTACCCCTATTTAAACCTGCCTCAGTTTGTAGTTCTTTTTTGTGCAAACAGATTATCGGGTAGGGGCAGCAATGGCAGGATCTATAAAAATTCTATCCTTACCGTCAAACATAGGCGTTTGTACTGATAGCACTTTAACAGGTATTGCAGACGCTACTTTTAACGAGTGAATTGTATTTTTAGGAACAAAGAGTATATCTCCTCTTTTTATTTTGAATGTTTTATCCCCTACCAGCATTTCACCAGCTCCATCCAAAATATAAATATGTTCAGAATGTAAGCTGTGCTTGTGTGCTTTTACCTCTTTCTTTATAAAGATAACAAAACTGCTTACCAATGAATCTGATGCCACAATTCTGGTGTATATGTTTTCATAATCGGCTGAAGGCTTAATGGTGTCTAATGACTGGTAAGATTGGGCCACCACCAGAACGGGTAATAAGAATAAGAACAAAAACAAGTTTATTTTCTTTTGCATTGTATTTTTTAAACAAATATAAACAGAAGATTTTTATAAAATCTATTATATTATTTGCGAAGAGTTTGTTGCAGCACCTCTATAATATTAAAAGAAGGGAGCCGTAATCTGAAGATATTCGGTTGGGCTGAAGCCCATGATAATCGCGGTTTTCATTTACACGACCTTAAGGTCGTGGCTACTAAAACATCACTAATAATGGGACTTTAGCCAAAATTATTAAAAACTACCGAACTATTGATTACTTATCAATTACTAATTTTTGAGTATTGCAGTTATCGTTTTGTGTTAACTTTATAAAATATACGCCACTTTGTAAATCAGTAACATTTATCTCTATATCCGGTTCATTGGTTTTTAGTTCTTTTATTGTTTTACCAAGTATATCGGTGATAACAATAGTACTACCAACGCTATTACTGTTTATTGATACAACCAATTTATCTTTTGCCGGATTTGGGTATATGACCATATTTGTTTTTGCTGATAATTCCCTTGTAGAAGTTGTTGTTGTTGAACAAAATTTATGGAAGAAATTCCAAATCAAAACACTGGCATTGATGTCCTGATTTGTATTACCAAAAACCTGGATGGGAAGAGCGCCCGGCCAGGTATGCCCCCCATTGTTGATTCTATAAAGCGTTACCTCGGTTCCATTTGTCCCACCACCATAGTACAATTCATCTGCGGTACAGCTATCGCTGATACTGATATTTGGAACAGGAGTAGTTGTTGGGGTAATAGAGCAGTTATTTTGGGTTGCCCACCATTGAACGAGAGTTTCAATTGGAGGGAAGCCGGCAGATCCATTATAAAACACAATACTGTCGGCTGTTCCATGAAAGTGCATTACCGGGATAGCATTGGTAAAAGCGCAAGTATTTTGAAGCAGAGTCGACATATTCCCTGAAACAGGTGCAATTGCAGTAATTTGCGATGAAAGTGAACAAGCCATCTTATACGTCATATAGGCACCATTGGATATGCCCGTAAAAAACAAACAAGAGTTGATGGAAAAATCCTGCCTTATTGTATCAATCAGGGCAGTTAAGAAATCTACATCAACGCTGCTACCGGCATAAACCCATGCCCCAGAAGTGGAATTGGGGTAAACGACAACGAAATTAGCAGTATCTGCAACATCATCAAACCCCGTATACGCTTCTTGTTCTAAAGCATTTGCCCCAAAGCCATGCATGTTTATAACAAGAGGGTAGGTGTTGTTCGGGGTGTAACCGGTTGGGGTATGAACAATATAGCTACGATATACCCCCTGGCCTTGCATATATATGGAATCTAAAGTTGAGCTCTGTGCCCAGGAAAATTGAATGTAAATTATTGCGGTAATAATTACAATGAATATTTTTTTTATTTGCATTTTTTTAAGGTGGGTTCTAAAAATTACTTCTTTCATTTTGATTTCAAAAAAATCGTAGAACCGTTAAACGATTTTCTTAAAATCAGTACTAATGTAGAATATTTATTTCAATCAAGCCATCTAAAAATTCGATTTTTACGTCTATCTATCTATCACCCATTTATTAACAATTTATTTTGATTGGTTTTGGGCGAATAACTTGTTCGTATCTGAAATTTTCCCGATGACATGCTCGACCATTACTTGAAAATTCATCCCATAAACCAATGAACCGCTGTATACGCGACCCGCTTGGTTTACACTGAGCGTAGCCGAAGTGTACAGTGGTGTGAAAGGCTCACTCCGTCAGCGTTTGCTGGCGGAGCCGTCTACTCGATTGCCAGCAGTGTTTTCCTGTCCAGCGTGTCACTGTCCATGAGTGAAAAGTAGTCCGCGAAGAAATATTATTTTGTCAAGTCAATATTATTTTTCTTCTTTCAAAGTAAATTTTTCTCCATTGTAAACATATTTTGTTTTCTCTCTATATGGATATTCATTTTCTGTTCCTAACTCTGTTATTCTCAATTAAAGAATTTTTTGTTTTATCATTTGAATTCATTTGACATCCGTAAGCAACTGTCAAGAAGGAAGCAATTATCGGAATGAGGAATGATATTTTCATTGTCTTTTAACTTTATATTTCTTATTGGGTGCTAATATTATTTTTTTGACAAAAGTTTAAAACTAAATTGAAAAAATAGTCGTTAAAATTACATTGTTCTTCGTTAGCGTTATGCTTAAGATGTTTCTGATAAGGTGTCTTATTTGGCATAATCTTAATATCGCTGTTCATAAAGATTCCAGCATTTGCTGTAGTTGTATGAATTTCAAAAATTGAGTCGTGAGTAAAGATATAATCTGTTTTGTCGTAAACCGTCATATCATATTTAATGCTAATAATATTTAAAATATTTTCTTTTGCAATTTTATAATCATTCCGTGTTTCATTTATGCAGGGAAAAAAAATTTGTCCATTGTTCACCCCTCTATCTATTGCGTAGATACTCGTATCTGAAACTCCGCTTTCGTGTTCGGCTTTATAGTCATTTTGCAAGGGTGGATTATACATTATAACTAATTTTATTTGGTCAATATCACTTTGCAAAGTGTCGTCTGCTATTATTTGTTGTACAGCATTTTTTGACGGGTGGTTGTCAGCCATTTCGTTGCAACTGAAAAAAAATGTAGCACCTGTCAATGTTAAAAAAACTTTTTTCATTGTGGTTAAGGTTAGCGTTGTCCGCATTGTTAAGTGATTGTCTGTCCGATATTTTTTTCTAAAAGTCACCGCGGGACAGTCCTGCGTTCCATTGTTCTGAAAAAAGGTTCTTTCCTTTTTAAATTCCCATAATACTTCCTGCTTACTGAAAACGGCCTGCATGCTACCGAAGCTACAGTTCAACACAGGATTAAAGCGAACCTCTACTTCGTTACGCTTCGTTTAATCCTTATTTGTTAGCGGTAGTTATTTCTCAATTTCGCGTGTTTGGAATTATTAAACTATAGTCCTTACCAAGTGTTGGATCAATAAACTTTTGAATTTTGGCAAGATCAATTCCAATAGTTGTCATCGAAGGTGCTTTTTCGAAATCATCAAAATAAAGCGTCAACCCATCTTTAATTATTTCATAATCCAAATTGTTGTTTAGGTCTTTGGGAGTTAAAAAATCGCTGTTGCCATCATTGGATTCATTAATCACATCACAGAAAGTTTGCTTGTCTTTTTTTGAAGAAAGTGTGAAAAGGTCGGTGAACAATATTTTTTTCTTTTTTATAAGATCATAATTTAGTGTTGAGTAACCATGATTGAAATGTGCAGACCCTTCAGTAAAACTTTGTTCCATGAAGAGGCAATGTATTAAATGTTCTGAAATTTTTATTTCAGTTATCCACATGTCAAATGAGGTGTTGTCATTTGTTTTTTCTTCCGGTTTTTCCAAATTAACTTGTTGTTGAATAAATTCTTGTATTGATTTATTTAATGCGTCATCATGATTTGATTTAGGAAAATAAAGAGTTGTGAAATAATTAAAAGTGGTGTCTACACTAATTATAGAGTCTAATGCAAATGAAGTTGGCAGAAATTTTAAGGGTATTATTGGTAATGCTGTTGTTGGAGGGGCGAAATTTAACGTATCCGTTTTTATGCTATCACCCTGTCTATATGCATTGGGACCTGATTTCTGATTTATTTGATTACATCCAAAGGAAATTACAATTATTATTATTAAAATATTCTTCATAATGATCTAAAATTACCGCTAATCGGTTCACGCAGGGGAATTTCACCCCCACGTTCCCATAGAACCGTGCGTGAGACTCAATACAATAAATGCAATATTCTATTCCTGTTATAAATCAGTTTCCAACCTTTACCCTAATACCTTCCGAGTTACTTGTAAACTCGGGGGCATACATACATTGTATAGAAGTAATGCCGTTTGAAAAATTACCATTATGTGTTACTACTAATGGGTATTCAAAAACATAGGTTCCTTTATGCAAATGATCAAAGAAAAAATTAGTTGCTGCATCACGTGTACTTTCATAATAACCTAAACCATCCTGCCATTTATATCTCGATATTACATTAGTTGGCTCAAAGCCTGAAGCACGCATATCTTTCATGTGCACATATTCCATATCTCTGTCAACACGCAATTCAATTCGTACTTTGATTTTATCACCTACTTTCAATGCTGTTTTTTCTGTTATGGGTTCGATCACAGGGCCGGCATCTGAGTTTTTTTGCAGGAACAATTGTTTTTTCAGATTCAATGGTGTTTTTGAAGGAGTAATTTTATCCAATTGCTCAAAATACTGCCAGTACAAAGCGCCCCAGCTTACACCTTCATCTTTTTTAGCCACTGTTACCTCCCCCATTTTGGGTTTAATATCACCACCACTCCAGGATGTTTTGAAATAACCTGTTCCGGCTTCCTGTTTTACATCCGGCATTTTTTTAGGATCAACTTTCATATCTCCCAAACTAATCTCTATATTACTTTCTGTTGCAAGCCAGTCTGTTCCACGCAATAACAAAGCATATACGGCTTCTGTTGTGGCTTTGGTAGTTTTCCAATCCTGTGTTTGTTTTGATTTCAGCAGCCACACTTTTAAATCATCCACAGCTTTTTTATCTTTAGCTACTTCATCAAATGCTTCAATCATCAGAGCTTGTGCCTCAATAGGGGCCTGATACCAATAATAACCTTCATAATTTTCCTTCCAGTACATACCCATCTCTTCATTATTAAGCGAATTTTCTTTCAGTGATTTCATAATATCTTTTGGGGTTACTTTATCATCGTACCGGTTTAAAGCAAGAGCAATCATTCCTTGCATATAGCGGCTATTTTGCAACCAGTATTTTTTAGCTTGCCCCTTATAGTAATCAAATGCTTTCTGGTTACGGTTATCTATAGAAATGTCTTTAAAATAACTGCGTGCGTACAAATAGTGTATTTGTTCATAACTCAAATGATTATCATCTATATGTGTTTTATCATATTTCAAAATCCATTCATAATCCTCACGGATGCGGTTATCTAAATATTTTACCCCATCATTTACCATATTCCATACAGCAGCATCTTCACGCACATTTTTTACCCCCAGGTGATCTAAGTGTCCCATACCTGTGATGATGTGTTGAGTTATATAACGGCTTTCCGGCATTCCCTCAAACCAGGGCCATCCACCATTGGAGGATTGGGCTTTTTGTAGCTTTCTCATTGCACGGTCCAATTCATTGGCCATCTTATTCAAATCAAACAATAATGCCACACGTTTCTTTCTCTCGCTTTCATCTTTTGCATCCAGCACCCATGGTGTTTCTTCCAGCATGAGCGATTTAAGCTCCTGGTTTTTCTCTAAGTTAGATAGTAGGGCTTCGGGGCTTTGTGTTCTCCAGGAGTCAAACACCGCTTTAATTTTAGGTGATGAGTTAGCAATGTGTGATGCGATGCTGTTTGCATAATAACGTGAAAATATTTGTTCTGAACATTCATACGGATATTCCATCAAATAGGGCAAAGCCTGAACTGCATACCATGCAGGATTTGCAGAAAATTCCAATGTAAGCTTATGGTTCCTTAAGGTTGCTGAGCCATTATTTTGATTGATTAATTTTTCAAAACGGAATGTTTTGGTTTGGTTACTACGTATTGGCAATGGCAGAGATTCTGTAACCAGCATACGGTTGGTCAATACGGGTATTGCCATTTCTTCGCCATCGGTAAAGTTGCCTGCTTTTGCAACTACTTTATAGGTTATTGCTCCAATACCTTCCGGAATAGAAATGTTCCAGCTCAGAGAGGTGCTCAGGCCTTTTTTAGATGTAAAAGGCTGAGAGGTATTTGTCCCTCCTTCGGCTCCGCTCAGGACAGGCCTACCCCCTTCAAAGGGGGACAATAAAGGTTGCATTGTAACTGCGTCATACAAAAACAGTTGAGCAGTGCCAGTTAGCTCATTATCGGACAAATTGGAAATTTTAGTACTAAATTCCATTTTATCATTTTCGCGGAAAAAGCGGGGAGCATTAGGAACTACCATCAACTCTTTTTGAGTAACCAACTCCTGCTGTATGGTTCCATATTTTAAGTCTTTTGTATGTGCAAACCCCATCATTTTCCATTTAGTCAATGCTTCGGGTATAGTAAATTTTATAATTACATTACCCTCTTTATCTGTTTCAAGTTGTGGATAAAAAAATGCTGTTTCAGCAAAGTTGCTGCGTGCCGTTACTTGTGAAAGGTCAGCACTCTCTATTCCGTTTACCTCACCTGTTGCAGTTTCCAATGTAGGATCTGCGGATCCCTGAAGACCTTTAGCAGGCATTTCAGCATTCGCTTTATCTTCTTTCTTTTCTTTAGCACCTTCGGCCCGTTCGTCTCCTGCACTTTCTGATAACGTCATTGCAGGAGCAGCAGCCATATTTGCGGCAGATTTTGCAAATTTTTGCTTTCCGGCCCCTCCTCCTCCTTGATAATCATAGTTATCCCAAGAATAATAACTCATATAATAACCAAACCAGTTTAAATAATCGTAACTGCGGTCAGTTCCTGCAGGATATATATTCCAATCGATGCTAAAAAGCTGGGAATTGACCGATCCAAAACTCCTGTTTGCATCCCAGTATAAGCTGGCATAGTAATGATTATATATATCGAAATACCAATTGTTCGGGCGAAAAGCATCTAATGATGCATCGTATAAAGTAGTAACCATTTCTGCCGCCACTTTATCTCCTTTTTTATCTTTTATTTTCAGCTTCCACTCCTCTTTTTGTCCGGGCAATAACTTATTACGGAAAGTTTCAAATTCAATATCCAGCTCTTTGTTTGTATAAGGAACTGTAATAATTCCATTGTTTACATAAGAACGGTTGTTTTTTACAAATACGCAATGAAAAGCAAAGTTGCCGCGGTGTTTTTCTTCTACCGGAATTTCTATCAGTTTTTGTTCCTGGTTAAGTGTTATATATTCTTTTTTAATGATTTCGCCTTTATGTTCAATCTCGTACAAAACTCTTATGTTTTTTTCCCTTGAACCAATTACAAACTGAGCTTTACCACCTGGTTCAATAGCATGTGTGGTTGCCTGATTAAACCAATTTATGGCATTTCCAGGCACCTCAGCTGCGGCATTGGAATATATCGTAAAGTATTTTACATCTTTTACATCTTCCCCATAAGCATCTTTTGAGTGTGCTTCCATCACATACACTCCCAGCTTCCATAATTTAAGATTGGATATTTTTATTGAATCGTTTTTGTTTTCGCCAACACCAGCAGCGTTATTGAACATTTTTTCAAAAACTTTTTCACCCCTTGTCCATTTGTACATATTATTTTCGTCCTTGTACTCATCGAATGGGAAAAGTTTTTCAAACTCTTCTTTACTCATCATATATTTGTCCGGCTGGTTCCAGCTACGCGACCTGTAGGTTTTATCCGGTTCTTTCAGTTTGTATATTTCTACTTTTCCATTAGCGGGCTCATACTGTCCGCTCATATTGGTAGTATATATCTGAAAGGCTTCTTTGTTTTCTTTCTCAAGCAATGATGGTATTGCTATAGTGAGGTTCAGAGCAGTATATGCAACGCTCACATACGTTTGCGAGCTATGTGTTTCACCATTAACATCTGTTACATCAGCATATACTGTGTAGGAGTATGTTGGCTGATAGGATTTTGGAATGCTGAGATCCGGTATCGCTTTAAAATCAACAAAAAAAACACCGGTATCATTGGAGGTAGTTACGCCATTGGTAATCTCCATTTGTGCCGATTGTGGATAATATCCTCTCCACCAGTACCACCAATACGGAAAAGAAGCATTTCTTACTACACGGTATTTCACTTCGGCCCCATCAATTTTAGCTCCTGAGTACGCTTTTGCAAGCCCTTCTACTTTAATGTTTTCGTTTAAGCGGTAGCTTCCTTTTACAGGGTTAAAGGTTACTTCAAATTTGGGGCGTTTGTATTCCTCTACAGAGAAGTAAACGGAACCACTGCCATTATCCAAACTCATTTGACCATTCAAAACACCGGCAGGAGTGACGAATGTTCCATTGAATGTTCCGTATTCATTGGAAATTAAATTTATATCTGCAACTTTTTGATGATTAACATCATAGAAAGTAACTGTAGTGGATGTATTCGGCATTATTTCATTTGACTCTCCATCGGTATTAATAATGATACCTTTAAAATAAACCGTTTGTCCAGGGCGATATATACCTCTGTCTAAAAAGAAAAACGTTTTCTGCTGCTTTGTTTTTTTGTCGGAATAGCCTCTATACTGGTAAATACCTTCCGTCTGAAGGCGGTCCGGAGCCCCACCATAGCTATCTTTATAAGTAAAGTCTACACTAAAATTTCTGTATTCATTTGTTGGTGTTACATTAAAATAACCGTTTTCATCACTTGTATATTTTTCTGCCTTTACATATTCGTATTTTCGCAGTGTATAATTGTATTTCTCATAGTATAGTTGTGCAGATACATCTTTCAAGGGGGCACCTGTTTCGCGGTGCTGCACATAAAAATCATAACTGCCATCCTGCATCCTGCGATTCATATAGCTAATGTTGGAAACCCATACTGATGTATAAGCCACACCATTATTTTTGTATGAAAATGTTTTATCGGAACCAACAAGTATAACATAATGGCCAAAAGGCAATTCTGGCAATTTTATTTCCGCTGAATGTGATTGAAAATCCCCATCATCTTGCAATTCTACTACCCACTCTTTTAGAGGGCTCAGTTTAAGATATTGTTTTATCAGCTCTTCTCCATAATAACGTTCAACAGTTTTGTTGTATTTATCAATATCCATCCGGGCAATACGCACATATACTGTTTTTAAATTTTTATAGGTTAATAATGCGCGAAAGGGCTGATTCGACAGAGTTACCCTATCAGTGATAAAATTAACCGAATGTTCTTTTATTTGTGTCTGTAATACGCGGCAATTGGCAGCACCGTCACTTAATGGATATTTTTTATTAACTGTTTCACACAGTTCGAATGCCTGCTTTTTTAACCATTTGTTGTCTTCCGACTGGAGGGGTTTATAACTGTTTCCTTTTTCAAAATATACTCTTGCTATTTCATAATTTATTTCTGAGGAAGCCGGATTAGCGGCAAAACGTTTTTCAAGATTTTGTAATGCTTTCAAATATAAGCTGTCCTTTATTTCCGAAACAGATTTATTTTTTACAAACTTTAATCTTTTCAAATCAATATCAACCAAAGCAGCCTCACCCTTATCCTCTCCCAAGGAGGGGAAGTTTTTATCTGAATGAAATTTAACCAAATCCTGTAATATTTTGAGCGCGTAATATTTAGAAGAAAGGGTATCTTTTGTTTCAATATTTAATTTTGAAAATGCATCAAACTCATCAAAATAATGTATGTCATTTAACTCGAACTTATAAGCAGGTTGGGTAATGTCAGGCTCTTCATTCATATAAAAATCAACAGCCCGGTGTGCAAGAAAATCATATAACGTTGGCCTGTATTTGCGGGAATTATGATGTTTTACAAGAATTTCATCATACACATTAAGAGGTGTGCGTTTCAATTCATTTTCATTTTTAAGAGAGGCCTGATAATTTTTTACCACCTCAGAAAAAATTGTTTTTAAATCCCAGGTAGTAATGTCATTATTATCAAAGTTAGTTGTGGTTGTTCTTTTATAAAACCGCCAGCGATTATTCTCATAATACCGCCAGTAACTTTCAGCAATAATGGAGTGTAAAACAGGTTTAACCGGAAATGAGGCTTCTTTTGCTTCTTCGTTTAATTTATTAAGTGCTTTTACCAATGAATATTCTTCCATCTGTTGCTCAAATTTCATGCGGTGAATAACGGCTTTTACAAACTGAGCGGCATTATTTTCCGATTTGGCTTTATCATAAATACCATTTACCACTTCAAGTGCTGATTTATTCAACCCTTTATTAGTAAGAGAATCTACTTTTTTCCATTCTTTTTCATAGCTGCTGCCTTTCGGAAAAATCAATAACATGTTGTTTTTGTTTTTTTGGTTAGTAATTGTAAATGCTGCTGCAAGTGCTGAAATGGCAAGCAAGGCAATTAAAAATGTTTTTGAAAATTTCATACTTTAAATCAATTAGTTTGGCTGGAGTTTAATACTTTGGTAATTCATAGATGCTACTGTATTTTATTTTCCATAAAAAAATAAAAAAAATTTTCATTCGCGTTTATACTGAATAAGACACTGTCATATGTCCCAATAATTTTTGCCACAGATTCACAGATTCCAATCTATTAAACCGGACAAATCGAATGTTTGCTAATTTTTTAATCTGTGAATCTGTGGCGCAAGCTGTAATGGAATTTTTCGCAAAAAATATTTTATTCGATATTAACCCTGTTTATAAAGACTAATTTACACGAAATTACAAATTCTTTTACAGGGGGAGAGAAGAAGAGTGTTTTTTAAATCTGGATACCGATGATCAACATATCATCTACCTGTTCATGAGAACCTTTCCATTGTTCGATTGTTTCATTAAGTATTTTCTTTTGCTCAATCATTGGTTTATCGTGACAGGCAAGTAAAAGTTCTTCTAATTGCTTGTATTTAAACTTTTTTCCCTGTTTGCCACCAAATTGATCGGCATAACCATCCGTGAGCGTATAAATTGTATCACCCTTAAACAGTTCTATGGTTTGCAGTGTAAAGGGTTCCTTTTCCCGTAATGATTTACCAACAGGTATTTTATCTGCCTTACCAATAATTAATTCTTTATTTCTTATAATATAAATTGGGTTGTTTGCCGCTGAGTAGGTGAGTATTACATCCCCCTTACCCCCTTCAAAGGGGGAATTAAAATCAAAAGCCAAAAGAGTACAGTCCATACCGTCATTACACGCTTCCGTGGCATTTTCGGGGTTCAATGCTTTAACAATTTCTTCGCGTACATTATTCAAAATCAAATCGGGGCGGGCAATTTGCTTTTCATTAATGGTTTCATTTAGTTTGCTGATGTTGAGCAAGCTCATGAACGCACCGGGAACACCGTGTCCGGTGCAATCACCGGTACATAATAAAAATTGTTTATTGTCATTTGCCGGAATAACCTCTGTTGCCCAGTAAAAATCTCCACTTACTATATCTTTGGGCTTATATAAAACAAAATATCCGGGAAGGTTTTTTTTGAAAAGTGTATCGCTCGCCAGTAAGGCTGTTTGTATTCGTTTTGCATAATTAATACTGTCGGTAATGTCTTTATTATGCTCTTCCACTATTTTTTTCTGCTGTTCAATTATTTTATACGCATTTTCTACTTTTGCTTTTTGTTGTGTTATGATAATATTTGCTTTTTGTTTTTGACGGTAACTTCGATATATAAACACTGAAAATATTAGAAAAAAGAATAGCCCTATAATAACCGAGATTAATATTGTTCTCTGTTTTTGTATTTCTAACTGGTGTTTATCTTCTACCATTTTCTTCATTAACTCCCTTTCTTTTTCCTTTTTTTCTTCTTCAAAAGAGGCCCCCATCTGCTCTATTTTTAATGCGTTTTGTGTATTGACTAACGAGTCTTTTAATTCCACATATTGTTGATAAGTATCAAATGCTTCTTTGTATTTTTTTTGTTCTTTATAAGTTAGATACAGCCCTTCAAACGATGTCCACCTTATTCCCTTCACATCGCTGCGAAGTTCCATCGCCTTATTCAAATAAGTAATTGCTGAATCATATTTGCCAAGCTGGCGATATACATTCCCAATATAAGCGTTACTCGTTGCCACCCCAGATGTATATTCCTGATACCGGCTCAATTCAAGTGCCAGAATGGCGTAATCTAATGCAGTCCGATAATCTTCATTACTTGTATGATAAGCAGGATTATTTTTATTTTTTACGGCTCGTTTATAATAAGCATTACTGAGTTGATGGTAATTATTGGTTACCTCTCCACCTTTTTCATTCACTTCTTTCGCTATTTTTAAAGCCTTTAGATAATATATAATTGCATTAGACTCATCTTGTTTCTGTTCATAAATTCCTCCAACGCCATTATAAACAAGCACCTCTCCCAGCTTCTCGTTCAGGTGTTTATATATTTTAAGAGCAGACAGGAAACATTCTTCCGCCCTGGAGAAATTACCAAGGGTAGAATATATTCTCCCAATATTAATATAGCTCATTGCAATAACGTGTTGCCAGGCAGGAGTAGTATCATTTTGTTCTTCTTTTATTTTTAAACTTTTTAAATGGTAGGTTAATGCCTTCAAATAGTTAGCCATGCCGGAATAAATGTTGCCTATATTATTATAGCTATTGGCTATTGCTTTTTTATCACCGAATTCTTCTCTTAGTGACAATGCCTTTAAGTGATATTCCAATGCTTTTTTATAATTACCCTGATTAATATACGTATTTCCAATGCAATTATAAATAGTTGCTATTTCCTTCTTGTCCTTAAGCGACTCAAAAAATGGCTTAGCCTTGAAATAGAACTCCTGTGCGTGTGCTATTTTTTCCATATCATGGTAGGCTAATCCAATATACATATAGCTATTGGCAATTCCATGGGTATAACCGAGTTGTTCTGCGAGTGTATTTGCCTGTTGGGCATATTTCAAGGTCTTTTCATAGTCTATGTTCCTGTATTCTTTACACAGGTCAATAAGCAGGTCAACTTTATGATTGGCTTTAGCTGCTGCTAAAACAGTTTGTATGCTGTCGATTTTAGGAGTGGTTTGTTGGGGAAAACCTTTAGCACTAAAAAGGGATAGATAGAAAACAAAAAAGGAAAATAATCGAATTCTGAGTAAGGAAAAATAAAGCAGATAAATAAATTTTTTCATTGTTAAGCCCGAATCGTATTAAATAACTGTTATACCCTGATACCCATCATCAACATATCATCTACCTGTTCATTACCTCCCTGCCATTCTTTTATTGTTCTGGCATAAATCTCTTTTTGTACTTTCATGGGTTTATGGCAATGGCTTAGAAACAATTCTTTCAAACGTTTTGATTGAAATTTCTTTCCTTCCGGACCGCCAAACTGGTCGGCATAACCATCACTAAATGTATAAATACAGTCGCCTTTTTCTATTGGAATAACAGTTCGTGTAAACGGTTTTTCAACGCCAATATGTTTTCCTACAGGCATCTTATCGGGTTTAAATACCAGTAGTTCACCATTTCTAATAATAAAAAATGAATTATTTGCTGCCGAATATTCCAGTTCCATTTTCTGAAAATCAAAACGGCACAAAACAGCATCCATACCATCTTTTCCTTCTTCCAAAGAGCCTTCGGGGTTTACAGCCAGAATAACAATTCTGCGCAATTCATTTAATATTTCATCGGTATGTTTTATATGTGTTTTTGAATAAATGATTTCATTTAAAATACCCATGCTTATAAGGCTCATAAAGGCACCAGGAATACCGTGTCCGGTACAGTCGGCTGTACATACGTATAAATTATTGTTTTTCTCCATTAACCAATAGAAATCGCCACTGACAATGTTGCGGGGATTATAGAAAATAAAATAATCTGAGAGCCTTTGGGAAATATATCTTTCAGATGTTAGAAAAGAAGACTGTATCCGCTTTGCATAGCTGATACTTTCTGTAATTTCCTTGTTTTTTTGTGCAATTTCTTTGTTTGCCTTTTGTTTGATAAGGTAACGGTTATAGGCAAGTAAAATCAAGAGCAGCAACAGCCCTATTCCCACAATAAACACATTTCTGAGGTTTTTCTGACTTTCAAGCTGCGCCTCCTTTAGCTGTTTGTCTTTGGTAAGGCGTTCTATTTCTCTTTCTTTTTTTTCAGTTTCGTATTTAGTTTCTATTTCAGCTATGTTTTTAGTGTTTGTTTCATTTAAGATGGAATCTTTTAGGGAAATGAAATTTTTATAATAGGTATACGCATTTTTATAATCACCTTTTTTAAAATAAACTGTTGAAAGCTCTTCGTTCCCTTCCATTATAACTTCTTTGCTGTTAATCAAGTCTGCCATTATCAGGGCTTGCTTTAAATACTCTTCTGCTTTTTCCACATTGCCAATCTCGGAATATATAACACCTATATTTAACAAAGATTTAGCACATCCGTCCTTATTTCTTGTTTCCTGATTTATTAAGAGTGCCTTTTGATAATATTCTAATGCTTTAAGATGATTTTTGGTTTTGTGATATATGTTTCCGACATTAATCAGAGATAATGCTATTTCCTGCTGGTCGTTCCCCGCTTCAGCAATTTTCAAGGCTTCCTGGTTATAAATTAAAGCTGTATCAACATTATTTAAATTATCGTATACAATTCCAATATTATTCAATGATTTATATATTCCGGGCACAAACTGCATTTCTTTACTTATTTTCAGGGCTTGTTTATAATAAATTAATGCCTTTTTATTATTCCCCATAGCCTTATATACGTTACCAAGCCCTAATGAAGGATTAACCAACAATTTCTTATTCTCCCAATTTTCGGCAACTTCTAATGCCTTAACATAATATTCCAACGCCTTTTCATAATTAGCCAAATAAAAATAACAAACGGCTATATTATTCAATGGCATAAACATTAACTTTTGGTCTGCGATCAACTTACATATTTTTATCGATTCAAGATAATTATCAATTGCCTGTTTATAATTTCCCAGGTTAAGATTTACATCTCCAATATTATTTAAGCTCTTCGCAATCCCTTTTTGGTCACCCATCTCCCTTTTTATTGCCAACGCTTTATAATAATACTCTTCTGCTTTATTATACTTGCCTGAAGAGTAATAAATATCACCTGTTCTGCTGTAAGTATTTCCCTTTCCCTTGGTAAATGTTAGTTTTTCTGAAAGAGCAAATGCCTGCTCTAAATAGTCTAATGCTTTTTCGTGATTATTTTTTCGATATTCCCAAGCCAGACTATTCAATGTATTTACTTTTGAGGTATCATGAATCGCTTTTTTAAGTTCATTTTCCAGGCTATCGATTTTTTTTGTTTGCGAAACAGAAGGGGAGAGATTAAAAAAAAACAAAGGAAGGCCGATAAAAAAAGCGAAAATGTATTTCATAAATAGTATTCCTTATAAAGTGATGCAATTTACGCTATTTTCGGCATATTAAAAACCCCGATAAATTGTTTTAATCTATCGGGGTTAGCTCTATAAATTAATTTTTTACTCTATTTGTATAATTCTTTTAGAAGTGAAATTATTCCCTATTTTTAAATTCAATATATATATCCCGGCCTTTAATCCTTTATCAACAGCATTAAATGAATATTTCACCAATCCGGCAGGCTTTTGCTCATTTATAAGTTCTGCTACTTTATCACCTATCACATTGTATACTTCTAATTTAACCATCTCCTTTTGCAATAGAGTAAATTCTATTGCAGTTGTTCCCTTATAGGGATTAGGATAGGCATCTACCCTTGTTTCCTGAAAAGTTCTGGAATAAATAGAAGTTTGAACACGTGAAACAGTATCAATTGAACTGGAATCTGCCACAAAATCAAGACTGTCTATAAGGACATCTGCAGAGTCGACTGAAACATCATAGGAGGCATCCATCTGCAAGCCAGGTATGTATACTACAATAGAGTAATTTTTTGCAGGAACATTGGCAAACTGATAATACCCCTGATTATTCGTTTCTGTGTGAGCAATTATTCCTTCTGGGTCATGTTCTATTCCAACAGATGTCCCAGAAATTGGTGTTCCGGATGTCCGGTCAAAACCCTCTCCTTCCCTAACTGTTCCGCTAAGTGTTGCCGTCCCATTGAAATTGAACAAAGCTGTTTTTAAATTAATATCCGCCTGATAAGTAGTATTACTTTGTGCAATAATAATATGACTTGCCACCTGCCAATTAATACTATCGCCATAATACGTTGGGGCAGAACCCGGATAATCTGTATTATTGGCAACGGCCAATAAAATATAATCTCCATTGGGAACATCACTAAAAGTATAAACACTACCAATAATTTCAGCTTGTTCCATCATATGCATAGCCGAATTACCATCGTTGGAGATTTGCGTATATAACCTCACGTAATTGCCATTTCCAGCATATACAGGAGCCCCCATATAATAAACGGTTCCAGATATTATTGCTGTTCCCTGACTATACTTAGCGATAAATATATCGTTTGAACCTTTACTTTCTCTATTTGCCAGGCCATCTCCCGGATCAAAGTCAACGGTATCCTGGAAAGCTCCTGTTATATATACATTCTCTG
>JAHEXZ010000072.1:0-5114 GCA_023251835.1 Bacteroidota bacterium
TATAAGTGAGAAGATCGAGCGATTAAAAAAAAATAAGATAAAGTATGAATTACTATCTGAAAAATTAGGAAAAAGCAGAAGTCCTCAGATTAGTACAACAGATGAAGATTCGCGTGCATTTGCGCACTGGCGATCGATGGGCGATTTTCATTCAAAGCACCGAGCTCGTCTGCCTCTTCTGTTTCATTGGTATGTAAGCGTAATATTGAGCCTGTTGCAGCCTAAAAAATAGCTCTACAAAACACGTTAAATTAATTTCAGAGAGCTTTTAAAAAGAAAATTTATTGATCTTAAAAGAGAAGGTAGGTTTTTTCACAACCTGTTATGCACTGGCACTTACTTTTCAAAGTCAAGATTTGTCGGCTCGTTTTGTGTAGCAGATTTTTTGCCATTCCCAGCACCAGTCGTTGGAATAGTGTCATCAACTATTTCAAAGGTAATATTGTCAAACCAAATTTGTCCTGTCCCGTCTAACAATGCTCCGTATGCAATAAGTGATGCATTACTTGGAACATCTAAAACTATTTCATACTTGGTCCAGCCTGTCGTTGCTTTAATTGGTCTGTCTCCCATATTGTCAAATGAAAGAGATTGTTGTGAACCTGCTTGGTCTACACGTAGCCATAGTCCAGCCCAAGTCGTAACATTTTCGGATTTCACAAAACCAGTCATTCTAACTCGTTTGCCAAGATATTTGTCTGGCTTGCATTGTTGCATTAAAGTTCCAAAACCGTCAATCTTTTTGTCAATAGATTTAATAGTTGCGGCATTTTTACCATCTTGTCCGGCACCCTTATCAATGCCCATTTCATAACTTTTCGGTTTACTGCCAGCGTTGAACCATCCTGTCGGAAGGTCAAATGATAATAGTGCTACTAATGTCACAACGAGTAAAACACTTTTTAGGATTTTTTTTGTCATGGTCTTTTTGATTTAAGATTAATATTTCTATATAACGTCAAAGTTAGATTTAGATACAATGTCTTTTAGTGCTTGCCCCTAACTACCAAGTTTGCGTATAATGCAAATCCGGACTCAATTAATATTTTGATATTTTTTTAACCATCAGGGCTAAAGCCCTTTATTTATAGCACTTTTAATACCCCCGCCATTAATGGCGGGGGTAACACGATGATTAGTAAATTCAGGGACTTTAGTCCCCATTTCATAAAAGTACCGGACTATTGTCAATATAATTTTAATTTTTTTGACTGTTTACTATAATCATTGATTATGCTCTGTATAGGTTGAGGGGAACTTTTATAATTTTCCCTGATAAAAGTACAATCCTGATTAATTTGTTTGTTATATCCTAAAATAGCCGGGGCATTTTCCTGAATAATTAAACGCAACAACCGGAACTCACAGTTTTCTTCATTGTTGATAATTGTACTCTCTAATTTAGCTTTTCCCTCTTTAAAAAGTAATAGCTGTTGTTTTTTATTTTTTAATAACCCAGCCTTTCTCATTAACAAAGCTCCCTGGTATGCATCTCTTTCCGGCAGAGAAAGGGTTTTAACAGTTGTAATCATCCGGTCAATTTCCGATACATTTTCCGATGCTATAATTTTATAAAAAACCTTCTTGTCAAATAACGGGTTGTATGACAATACCATTGCCGGAAAAGCTGGCAAAGAAAAAAAGAAAAAAAACAGTAAATTTATCCTCATTCGATAATTCTGAACTTTCCTTTAAATTTGGTAAAAGCCTTATTGTTATGTATATAACTGGCACTAACTTCCAATATACCCTCTACCCTTTTTACTGTAAAATCAACCTGAAAATCAGCTATTTCATTTGGGTTAATCAATGCTAAAAACTTAATGTTATCGCCCTCAACCAGCCTGAGTTTCTTTTGAAACTTATCCATTAGAATCTCTTTAATTATTTGAATTAATACCACACCAGGCGCAATGGCTATCTGAGGAAAATGACCTTTATATACCTCATGCTTGGGGTTGAACCGAATGGAGCTACTAAAAGCACTATTATTTTGTGAAAAGTCAGAAGAAATTTCTGTATAAAAATTATGAAGTAGCTGATAGTTCATTGTATATTTTTGGTTAATACATTTAATTCGATTTTCAAACGAATCAACCCCTTATGTTTTAATTTTATATTGTTGATTATTAAACTATTATCATAGCTATAATCAACCTTTTCTTTAATTAAAAGATTCTTTTTCACAATTGTTCTTTTAATCTTCTTTTCAGAAGGATCCACAAGATAGTAATTTTTTAATTTCCCATCATAAATTTTATAAATCCGGGTATTTCCCCCCTTTTTTTTATAAAAACAGGCCTCTTTATTCAATAAATGTTGTAAAAAAATGAGTTTTAAGTCGTTTTTTAGTAAATTTAATACTTCAGGTTTATTCAATGGTTCAAAAACATATATTAATTTCAATTCATTATCCTGAATTTGGAAATCAAACATTTTCATGCCTAATTCGGTTACAAATACCAAATGTGAAATAGCGGTATCTGTTTGTTTAAGAAGTATTAAACCACTAAAATATTGATTGTAAAACGTAATTTTTGCCTTGTATAGCAGTGAGCTGTCTGAATCTATGATTGGCCGTACATGGGAAGAGGTAACTACTTCTTTCCCAGCAAGTTTATACCCATGTGTGGGAGAGCAGGAAATAAATATAAAGAGTAATAAACTACTTAAGAGTAAATTTTTCAGCAGCAATCGGTGCATTTAATTTTTTGTTACTAAAGTCAATAGTTGTAATATCATCACCAGGTTCCTGCATCTCCAGCTTTATAACGGAGCTTACATTTTTATCAAAATACATATTTATTTTTTTCAAACTTTCTTTCATGTTTTTTTGGTTAGGCAATAATTCCAGTTTATAGCCATTGTCATTCTCAAAGTAGGCTATTTTAAACTTATTGGAATTTAAAACGGTACCATTTACACAGGAAATCATAATATCATTGATTTCTTTAAATACTTTATTGGAATTCATATCATACTTTTTGATTTTCGATTCGTCTTTAATCAATATCTTATCTTTATTGATTACGATAGTGTATTGATAAGGAGTACTATATTCCCATCTTAAACTATTGTTTTTCTGACCATTAGCCTCCCAATACAAAAACCAGAAATGACCTTTGCTTGTAATTTTTTCAGAAAGCATACTGAGACTCTTTACTTGTGTAAAATCACTTTCAATACTGCTGGTATGTTTTGACATATTATCTATTTTAGCTTTCAGGGCAACAGTATCTTTCACCGGCTTAAATGTTCCCTGAGCCAGCCCTACTGATGAAATGCCAATAAAAAGCAAATAAATGATGGACTTATGCATACGCTTCTTTCTGTATTAATTTATTTAATTCAATAACCCTGTAGCCATTTTTGTTTAAGTAATTTAATATCTCTTCTAAAGCAAATTCAAGATTATCAACCGTATCGTGAAACAACAAAACAGAACCAGGCTGAATACGTTTGGTTACCCGTTCAACTAATTGCTGTTTATCTTTTATACTTGTATCCAAGGAACGTACATTCCAGCCAATTGTATGAAAACCAAGCTTTTTAACCGCCCGTGCCAGACCTGGAGTTGTAACACCATAAGGAGGTCTGAAAAATAAAGGTTCTTTCCCAATTACTCTTTTTATTTCTTTACTTCCTTCCTGTAAATCGCTTAACATGTGGCTGGTATTTTTTAAATCAAATAAGTTGGAATGTGAATAACTATGATTACCAATTAAATGCCCCTGCTCATGAATTTGTTTTAATATACTTTCATTTCCTTTAATTCTGCTGCCAATACAAAAAAATGTTGCTTTTACATTGAATTTACTTAAAAGGTTTAGTATGCTGTTTGTACGTTCAGGCATTGGCCCATCATCAAAGGTAAGAGCCACCAGTTTATCAGTTGTATCTGCCTTACATATTGTTTTTATATGAAAGCCCGAATGAACAAAATATGCGCCATAAAATTCAATGCTCAAAAACAACACAATTACAGGAACAAACCATAACCAATGGATTTTATAATTAATATTCAGAACCACCAATGCGGCAATAAGAACAGCAAATAAAATACACGTATTGCGATGAGTTAACATGCGGAAACACATATTAGGGAATAAAGCTTATCCTGGTAATGATTAACAATAAGTATGTGCTTTAATCCGGTTATTGTTTTATTGCCTGCTAATATTGCCTGAGGCACTGTTTGACGTTTTAAGGTATTGGCCGCTAACCACATTGCAAATCCGCTGGCGGTAAAATATTCGCCACACAAGCGTTTAAAATAGCCTACAGGGATATTAACTTTACTATTGAGTTCCGATAACTTTTTGTCCAATTGTTCATCCCCGCAATTGCCGCTTAACACAAGGTCTATCTGGTTCATCTGTAGTCCTGAACCCTTCAAAAACAGTTCAACTTCGGTCATCAATACATTTGAATCAGCAACCCTTTGCAAGCATTTCACACCGCTTACTTTAGCACATGTAGTTGGGCTTAATGAAGCGCCAAGAGAAAAAAAAACGGCTCCCTCACCTATACTATATCCTTTGCCTGTTTGTCCTTCCTGTTTTATATGACCTACACGGTTAAAGAGCTCAAAAATAGAATCATTTATTTCATCAATACCTCCAACAAGAACCCTTTCTGCTTCTTTGTCTTTCAATAACATCAACGCATCCAGCAATGCATATTCAAATGAATGGTTTTGATGAACATAGGTGAAATTATATCCATTGCACTTATACATCAAAGCCAATTGTCCAGCAACGGTATTGTGTGTAGATTGTATAAAGGCAGTTGGTGTAAGAAGCTGCTCATCATTATCAAGCATGGCACGTAAAAACTTATCTGTGTCATCATAACAACCAATACCGGTACCTGTTATGATTGCATCAACGTTTTCGTACCCTGCTTTTTTCATACTAATTGTTCCGGCACTCACACCCATTTTCACAATATGAGACATACGCCTAATCAATGCAGCCGGAATGTAGTCCTTATATGCAGGTTCAGTTGTCAATAGCTTGTTGCTGATTGTTGGCAAAGAAATATCCTCGAAAAAATAATTTTCGTCAAGGGTGTTGTAATGTGATATGCAGGCTAAACCGTTTATATAGGGCATA
>JAHEXZ010000072.1:5214-24782 GCA_023251835.1 Bacteroidota bacterium
TTCCAAAAATCAGTGATGAACAATTTCCTCCAAAACCAAAGGAGTTGGAGAGTACATAATTAACATCAACATTTGTTTCGAGCTTGTCAACAGGAGTAATGGTCAAATCACTCATTGGCACACTCCTGTTCAAACAGGGAAATATAACATTGTTCTGAATGGCTAATACAGCTATTACCGCTTCTATAGCGGCAGCCGCAGCAAGCGTATGTCCGGTAAATGCCTTTGTAGAGCTAAACCTGGGAACATTATTATTAAAGATACGCTGCATGGCCAATCCTTCTGTCAAATCATTGTTGGGGGTACCAGTGCCATGTGCATTCACGTAGTCAATTTTGGCCGGCTCAATCCCAGCCACTTCAAAGGCTTTATGCATAGCCAAATAGGCTCCTTGTCCGTCAGGAGAAGAAGCTGTTTGATGAAACGCATCATTGGCATTGCCATAGCCCAACAGACTGGCAAGTGGCTTTTTATTATCACGCTGAATCATATTTTCAGACTCCAATACAAGGTATGCCGAACCCTCACCAAGGTTCAGCCCTTTACGATTATTATCAAAAGGTTTGCACCATTCTTTATCCAGAATCATAAGGGTATTAAAGCCATTTAATGTAAATTTTGAAAGAGGGTCAACGCCTCCAACCAACACCCTGTCAAGTATATTATTTTTAATCAGTCGTGCACCCAGCATTATTGAATTTGCTGCGGATGAGCATGCTGTACTGATAGTAGTTACATAATCCTTGATTTTCAATAATTCGGCAATAGTATTGGTGCTCACACCTCCGAAATGGTTGTCAAAGAAGTTTTCGTTGGTTTTGTTTTCAAAGAAGTCTTTATAACGTAACTCCGTATAGCACATACCTGCAATGGTAGTAGATGAAATAAATCCGGTGCGTGCATCTTTGGTATTTGTAATACCAGCATTATTTAATGCCTGTTTAGCAGCAATATAGCCTAAAAGTGTTGTTCTGTTATAGTTGCCTATCCCGGCAATAGTTTCAAGCTCCTGATTGCTGTATTGTATTTCACCGGCAACAAATTCATTTTTATGAACTGTTTGCAGGTGGTTAATTGGGCCAATTCCTGTTCTACTGTTCAATAATGAATGTAATGATTCTTCAACCGTATTTCCGATTGAAGAAATGATTCCCATACCTGTTACAAAGATGTTTACAGACATTTTATCGAACACTACTTCTAAAATGTCATTTCGAGACAGAGCCGAGAAATCTTGCTATACTTTAGCTGAATGAGTTTGAAAATAAATGCAAACCCATTCGCTCAGCATTACTGAATCTAACCGCATTTGCTATTGCAAACTCAGTAAGATTCAGTATAATTAATAGCAAGATGCTGAGCTTTTCCTGTCTGCCGACAGACAAGCTCAGCATGACAGAATTGAAAAAAATTTTTACTTTTTATTATTTAAAATATAATTACTCATTGATTGCAGGGAAGCAAAAATCTCTTTAGCTTCTTTAGGGTCATTCAGCTTTATGCCGTAGTGCTTTTCCAAAAGAACTATTAATTCCAATGCGTCAATTGAATCTAATCCTAAACCTTCACCAAACAATGGAGCTGCAGGGTCTATATCTTCCGGCCTAATTTCAGCTAAGTTTAACTGTTCTATGACCTGTTTTTTTAATGTTTCTATTAAATCTTCCATTCTATTCATTTTTAATTATAAAGTTGCCGGATTGCTTCAGCACTGTGTATCTGTTTATACTCTTCCTTATCCAGGTTAAAATTACTCTTTTCTGCACAATACACAAAGGCATCGTACTCATTTCCGTCTACATTTACCCATCCCCCAATTACAGCCGTTGTATCATTGTTATTCAGTAATATTGAAACATAATTGTGTATCAATTCTGCATCAAATTCCTCAGATACAAAAAAGGCATTTTCTCCGGCAAACTTATGCTTAATTGCTACTTCTCCTATAACAATATTCGGAAGTGTATAAACAAATATGGCAGGACTGGGAAAATACTGTATTTTATCTATAATAGTTTTCAGGTGATTTCTATCTGTATCAAGGCTTGAAGCATTATTGGACAGGGTAATTGCTATTTTGTCTTTTTCAAGTTTATCAAAACCTACACTATTTCGTATAGCCAACTCGGCAGCTAACATCCCCAGTTTACACAAATTATCCATTTTAAAAAATTTAGGATAATTCATATTAATTTGCCTGTATAATCCTGTTAGAAATATAGTTAAATCAACCTCTTTAGCATCAATAACCAACTCTTTACCATTTATCCAAATGGCATTATTTTTAATTTTACAATAGGAGCTAATTATTGAATTCATATTTTCTCAAACAAAGCAGCAGCATTACATCCTCCAAATCCGGAAGCTGTTTTTAAACAACTGTTTATTGTCTTTTTTTCGGTATGTTTTATTATGTTTAATTCACGGGAAGTTCCTGTTTGCTCAAATCCGGCAGAACAGATAAGGGTATCTGAAAGCATGGATTGAACTGCAATTATGCTCTCCAGTACTCCGGCAGCTCCTAAAGTATGCCCATAATACCCTTTTATACTATTTAATAGAGCCTGTTGCAACCCCGCACGGGTAAAAGCAATAGATTCCATTTCGTCATTAAATTCTGTTGCCGTACCATGAGCCGAAATAAAATCAACTGTTTTGATTTTTGAGTCGACAAACGTATTGCTTATTGCCTGGAATAAACCATCCCCATTACGTGAAGGGCCCGAGATGTGATTGGCATCATTAGCTGAACTGCCGGATGATAGTTTAACTGTGCCAATCTTTTCAGCGCTCAACACTATACTGGCGG
The DNA here is from genome assembly GCA_023251835.1 of Bacteroidota bacterium. Classification (GTDB taxonomy): domain Bacteria; phylum Bacteroidota; class Bacteroidia; order 2-12-FULL-35-15; family 2-12-FULL-35-15; genus 2-12-FULL-35-15. Next base: position 8,024 of record JAHEXZ010000072.1, read on the forward strand.
CTGCTTCACCCAGGTTAATACCCACACGGTTCTTATCAAAAGGTTTACAAGGCGCTTCACTCAATGCATTAAACGATTTGAAGCCTGATAGTACAAATTCTGAAATCTTATCTGCACCACAAACAATAACATTTTTATAATTACCACTTTCAATCAACCGTTTTCCTATAATTATTGCCAGTAACCCCGAAATACAGGCATTGGAAACTAATAATGGAGTATTAATACATTCAAAATAATCACCTACAGCTTTTGCAAAAACAGGCAAATAAGCACGGTTTTCATCAATATTTTTATAAGCACCTTCTAAAACGTCTATATTTCCTTTCGTTGTAGAGAGAATCAGCAGATTTTCCTTATTCTTAAAGTCTATTCCGGATTGCTGCACCACATCCCGGATAGAAAGAATGCACATTTTCTCGAGTTGGGTATAGGCATTGCCTTTAGAAACAACATCAAAATACTGTTCAATATCTTTTGGCTCTATTTTAGAGCACCAAAAAGCAGTGTCGGAAAAAGAAAAATATTGCTGCTTCACTCCTGTTTTACCCTGAAGCAATGCACCAAAATTTTCTTTGGTAGTGAAGCCTAAGGGGCTAACAATATTATTTGCACCAATGTATACAGTCACTTTGTTACTTTAAATATTTTATTTTCCAGTCTTCAAAAAATGGAGGAACAGTAATCATCAATTCTTTTTTTTCTGTATCCAGAAACACCTGAATGGTTTTGCCTTTACAGACAAGTTCTTTTCTATCATTATAGATAGTATAGTTAAATATAATTTTTGCAGCAGGGTTATCTACAAGCGTTGTTTCCACATAGATTGTTTCACCAATGCCTACCATCTTTTTAAAATCACATTCTATATGAACTAATGGTATAGCAAGTCCTGTTTTCCTGAATATATCCATATACTCAAGGTTGTATTCTTTACCAAAAGCCTCTCTCCCGTCCTCAAAGTATTTTACATAGTTTCCATGCCATACCATTCTAAGTGCATCGCATTCACTGAAACGCACTGTTACTTTGGTAATATGTGTTAGTGATTTAGTCATGTTCCTGACCTTGTTTTTGAAGAATAATTTTCATTTCACAACTGGCAATATCAGCTCCCTTGCATGTGGATTTACCTTCAATCAGGGTAACTCCCATCACTTCCATTTTCATGGTGACGGTTGTTTGTATTATATCTCCTATTTTTGGTAATTCATGAATAACCAAGTCTTTGATTGCCCCAATGAAACCCACCAGAGGCTCTGCCCCGTATTTTTTTATTTCATATCCAGCCTTTGCAGCAGCAGTTTGAGCAATATTTTCAATAATGCCGGGTTCCTGCAATATACCATCTTTGACAAAAATATTATCCCCCCTGATTTCAAAATTTGTGACAGTCACATTTCCATCGCACAGCTCCAATGTGTCAATCATTACAATCGGTGTTCTTTGCGGGATGTACTCAATGATATTTTCTTTGGTAACTAGTGACATTTCTATATTAGTTTGTTTATTATGTTTTATGGCCACAGATTCACAGATTCTACTTTCTTAATCTGTGAATCTGTGGCTAACTATTGTGCCCAAAAGTCATAAAAATTAAACCATTGGGTTGGGTATCTTTTTACCATTTGTTCTAACTCACTTACATACTTGTCTGATATATCTTTTACTGCCTGTTCTACCTCTTGTTCGGTTCTTGCACGTTTTACTTCTATTGGTTTTTTAGCAAAAAAATGATATTGAGAAGATGTTTCTTTCACAGCAAACACCAATGTTACCGGTACTCCAAACTTAGCTGCCATTATAAATGGGCCGGCAGGAAATTTTGCTTTACGCCCCATAAATGTTTTTTCAATTACCGGAGCCCCTGGCAGATAACGGTCGCCATGCATCACTACCCATTCATTATTTCTGAAAGCAGCATGTAATTCTACCAGATGCCCCATTTCTCCATCCTTGATAGGAATAATCTTGAAGTTTTTTTTCTTCATCACATCTCCCATGTAGGCTTTCATTTTCTCCGCTTCATTATCATAAATCAATATATTGAATTTTGTATCGAGTATTTCAAGCATTTGCCCGGCTATTTCCCAATTACCTAAATGGGCGCTAAGTAATATACTTCCTTTACTCAGATTTTTCAAATACACCAGGCTATCATCATGCCCTTCATGTATAACGGTAAATTTATTTCTCATTCCGGCTAAAAGAGCAACTTTGTCTAATAGTGTTTGTCCAAATACATAATAGTTCTGATAAGTAGCACGATAGGCTTTCCATCCTGAATAACCGAGTATTTCTCTGAAATATTTCAATGATGTTTTGGTTGACTTTGCGGTGACAAAAAAATAAAAAGCTACAAACCGCAGAAAAAGATATGCGATTTGCAGCCCGAAAAAATTAAGAATAAAAACAAAGAATTGGTGTCCTTTAACTCCACCCTTTGTTTTTCCTTCCCACTTTTTATTTTGTGACATTGATTTAGGCTACCGCTTTTTGACCTACTTTGGTTTCGCAATAGTCATAGAAATTCTGAAATGTGTGAATATTGATAAAATCCTCACCAACTACTTTAAAGCCTAAATTACTTTCAATAACAACTACCAGGTCAACATAATCAAGGCTATCCAGATCAAGTGTTTCGCGGAGGTTTGCTTCAGGTTTAATTACTTCAGGGTCAACCTCAAATTCTTTTACTAAAAACTCATTCACTTTAAAAATAATCTCTTCTTTTGTCATAGCTTGTTTATGGTTTATTATATATTATTTTATTTTTCTTATTATTAAAGTAGAATTTGTTCCTCCAAATCCAAACGAATTGCTTAGAAATGTATCTACATTTTGCTCTACTGTTTTGGTAGTGATATTTAGCTTAGCTGATGCATCATCAGGGTTTTCAAAGTTGATATTGGGTGCAACAAAGTTGTTCTGCATCATCAGCATTGAATAAACAATTTCACTGGCGCCTGCCATCCAGCATTCATGTCCTGTCATTGATTTTGTAGAGCTTACCAACGGTTTTGAATTTCCAAAAACCTGGTCAATAGCTAATGCTTCAGCTCTATCGCCACCAATTGTAGATGTTGCATGTGCATTAATATAATCAATTTCATTTTCATTGATATTGGCATCTTTTAAAGCCATACTCAATGAACGTACTTGTCCATCTATACTTGAATTAGAGATATGTTCTCCATTGGAAGAGAAGCCATACCCTATCACTTCGGCCAATATAGGTGCTCCGCGTTTTACGGCAGTTTCATAGTCCTCAAGAATAACGGTAGCAGCTCCACCTCCGGGGACTAAACCATCCCTGTCCCTGTCAAATGGGCGGGAAGCCTTTGCAGGTTCACTTTCACGCATAGAGAAAGCACTTAAACCATCAAAACTACCAAAAGCGTAATGATTTACTTCCTGCGCTCCACCACAAATAATATGGTTTTGTAAGCCCCACTTAATCATTAAATAACCAAGACCAATGGAGTGGGAACCGCTTGCACAAGCTGCACTAATAGTAAAATTAATTCCCTTCAATTTAAAAATGGTTGAAAGGTTCATAGTTACCGTACAATTCATAGATTGAAAAATAGAACCGGAGCCAATCAAGGTAGTATCTTTCTTTAACCGTACTATATCTATTGCTTCCATTACGGCTTTTGCAGAACTATCGTTACCATACAAAATACCTGTTTCATTTTTCTCCAGCCAGTCGATATCCATGCCGGCATTTTTTGTAGCCTCCAGCGTTGCTAAATAAGCATATTCAGCTTGCTGAGAAAGCTGTATACGTGCTCTGCGGTCAAGCAAGCCTTTTAGTTGCGGAGTTTCTACTTTACCTGTGAGACAGGATCGATAACCGTATGATTTTCTTTCAGGATCAGCAATAATACCGGATTTACCCTGAAATAACGAATCCCTAACCTGGTCAAGATTATTGCCTAAACACGACCAAATCCCCATCCCTGTAATAACAACTCTTCTCATTCGTTTTTACTCTATGCTATTTTTTTATGAATATAAACCTCCATTTACTGAAATTACCTGCCCGGTGACATAGGATGATTTTGGTGAAGCCAGCCAGCCTACCACGTCTGCCACTTCCTGCGGTTCACCAAAACGAGCCATAGGTATCAGTGCTTTAAAATCTTTTTCATTCAGATCGTGTGTCATATCGGTTTTTATGAAGCCAGGTGCCACTGCATTTACAGTAATTCCCCTGCGACCCACCTCCTGCGATAATGCCTTTGTAGCTCCAATTACAGCTGCTTTTGAGGCGGAATAATTGGTTTGCCCTGGCAATCCTTTTAAACCGGAAAGCGACACCACATTGATAATACGGCCATACTTTTTTATCAACATATCTTTTACAATGAGGCGGGTAACATTAAAAAAGCCATCAACAGCTATATCCATCACTGAGTTCCATTCATTATTGCTCATCCACATCAGAAGGTTATCTCTACGAATTCCGGCATTGTTTACAAGAACTTCTAAAACCCTATTTTCTTTGTTGGTTTCCAGCCACTTACCCAAAATCTCATCCACTTCATTCTGTTTGGAAACATCAAATTTCATCAACTCACCGTCAACACCTTTTGCTCTCACTAATTCAAGCGTCTTATTAGCTTCATCACTGTTAGATTGGTAATTAACCAAGATATGATACCCTCTATCTGCTAATTCGAGACAAATAGCTCTTCCAATACCTCTTGAAGCACCCGTTACCAAGGCATATTTTGTCATATTTTGTCGATTAAATATAAGAAGCAAAGCTAATAAAAAAATCGTTTAATTATAATCCTTCAAATTTTAAATATAATTAAAATTTGAGAGAAAACGTTAAACGATTTTCTGTAAAAAAACTAAAAATTGCTTATTTATAAAGTTTCATTTTAACCAACGGCAATTGATAGAAAATTAATTATTTTTTCTTTTTTGCGGCTTTTTTCCTTTCTTTTTTAATTGCTCCAACAAGCATTTTTGCCGATTTTGCATAGCTTTCAACTAAGCGTGATCCCATATCATAATCGAATCCAGCTGCCTGTACCCCAATCATATTTTTTGCATAAAACACACAAAGTTCTTTCCCTTCTTTATCCTTAAAAACAAATTCTAAATCAATGTATGAAGGTTTTTTCATAATTCCAATATTCACACCAGGTTCAATAAAAACTGTACGCACAAGCAATGTATAAGCATTTGATGTTGCATAATTAGTCCCTGTCATATCAATCACTTTTCCACCTTCTTTATTAAACAATACTTCAAATTTAGGCTCATAGCGCTCTTTGCGGGAATTCACCCAATTTGTTTTGAATTTTTCAAAATCTTCAGGTTTCTTTTTTTTCTCGAAATCTTCCTTTCTTTTGTTTAAATAGTCTTCTTCTTTTCTAAATGCACCAACACCAAGTTCTGAATAATCATAAATAATATTCACTTTTTTTACTTTATCAAGAGACTCAATATCTCCGGAATTTAATGCCACCATTGGAGAGGGTGTCCCTACATTAGAAGAATTTCCAATTGTTACCTGTGCTTTTATTGCACTGCCTGCTATTGTAATAAAACCAACAACAGTATAAAGTTTCATTTTTTTCATTTTATTGTTTTTTTTAAGGTTAGGTTTTTTCTTGTAATCAACAATTGTACAATTTTTTTTGAATGACAACATAAAATTGTATTTTATTAAAGATTATATTTTAATTTTTTTATTGATAATTCAATAGAATCAATACTTTTAATCTATTCCATTATTTTAATTATTATTTTTCAAATAACTCACAATTTTCTTCTGCTCTTTATACTTTATAGAATCTTTATCAAATACTTTCACCAAATTTCTTAAGTCAGAGTAATAATTTAAGCCTTTATTTGAAATTTTATCCTGTATCTGCAAGTAATCAATGGCCTGGATAATGGCCAGAAATTCAATAGCAATTACTTCATACGTATTAAAAATTACTTTTTGTGCTATTAAAGCCGCATTGGTACCCATACTTACAATATCCTGGTTATCATTATTGCTTGGAATACTATGTACGTACATTGGGTAGCTCAATGTCTGATTTTCGGCTGTAGTGGATGTTGCCGTAAACTGTACTCCTTGTATACCAAGGTTTAGACCCAATACCCCCAGATTTACAAAAGGAGGCAATTTTCTATTTAATTTGTCATTCATTAAAAAATTAAGCTGTCGTTCACATAACATGGAAAGTTTGGTAATAGCAATTTTCAGTTTGTCCATTTCCAAAGCAGCATAATCACCATGAAAATTACCACCATGGAACACATTTTTATTTTTATAATCTATAATTGGATTATCACTTACAGAATTGATTTCATTAATGATTACCTGTTCGGCATAGTTGATGGTATCAATGATTGGCCCTACTATTTGTGGCACACAACGTATAGAGTAGTATTCCTGAACCTTGTCTTTTAAAATGTTCTTTCTGATAGGTTTATTATAGAGGTGTTTCTCTCTTTTTTTTATCAGCTTGCTATTTGCCAAAAAAGCCTGCATGTGTTGAGCTACCTGATTTTGTCCGGCATGATGCTTAACCCTGTTTAATTCATCAGAAAAATGATCATCGTAGGATTCAACCATTTCAACAATCATACTTGAAGCTGCAATGGCATGCTTTACAAGGTTTTTAGCATGAATCAGATTTATCAGACCAATACCACACATTGCAGAAGTACCATTCATCAATGCCAATCCTTCCCTGATATGCACCTGCAATGGTTTTAACCCTTCTGCTTTAAATACTTTTTCTGTTTCAATAATTTCACCTTTGTAATATACTTCTCCTTCACCTATTAAGGTAAGAGCGAGGTGTGCAAGTTGAACCAAATCACCACTTGCCCCTAAGCCGCCATGCTCATATATCACCGGACAAATATTTCTGTTAATAAGCTCTTTTAAAAGAATAACAGCATCTGGGTGTATCCCGGAATAACCTTGCATCAATGTGTTTAAACGGGTAAGCATTAAAGCCTTAACATTAATTACGGGTATAGGGTTTCCACTACCGGAACAATGACTGCGTATTAAATTGTATTGCAATTGAACCTGGTCATTATTGCTTATCTTATATTGGGCCATAGGCCCAAAGCCAGTATTGATACCGTATATAAGTTTATCTTTTATAAACTCTTTTAAAAAATAAAAACTCTCGTATACTTTTTTTAATGCTTCATCGTCCAATTCAATTGTACGGTTATTTACCAACACCTCATAACAACTCCTGTAATTTAATACCTCCGTTCCTATTTTAAGAGTTTCCACGCTTTTTTGCATAGTCCTGTTTTTTTTAACGAGGTGCGAATATATAAATTCAATTTGTAAAAATCTACCTTGATTTCAAAAACTTTTTCTTATAAAAAACATGACCTTTATCAACTTTTCTATTATTGATAAGTTTATCTTACATTTGTTTTTTATTTATTTCATTATGAGTTTTTACACTAAAGATACCCGAACAGCATTACAGGCAAAGGAATATGCACAATGGATTGCTTTCGCTCCGGTTGTATTCCAGGCAGCAAGAGCTTTGCGTAACCTTAAGATTCTGGAAACGGTAGAGCATTCGGGTATTGCAGGCATTACAACAGAAGAAATAAGCAATCAATTAAAGTTATCTCATTATGGAGTTAGGGTATTGGTAGAAGCAGGACTTGGTATAGGTTTGATTTTAAATAATGATGGCAGATATACGCTTACCAAAGCCGGGTATTTTATTAAGAGTGATGAACTAAGTAAAGTAAACATGAATTTTGTTCATGATGTGTGTTATGAAGGTATGTTTACTTTAGAAAAGTCAATATTAAATGGCACTCCGGAAGGGCTAAAAACATTTGGTTCGTGGAACACGGTTTATGAAGGTTTAGAAGATTTGCCTGCCCAGGTGCAAAAGAGCTGGTTTGAATTTGATCATTTTTATTCTGACGATTCTTTCCCGGAAGTATTGCCTGTTATATTTAAAGATAACCCTAAAACATTGCTGGATATTGGTGCTAACACCGGCAAATGGACACTAGCCTGTTTAAAGTATAATCCGGATGTACACATTACCATGATGGATCTGCCAGGACAAGTGGAAATGGCTAAAAAAAATATTGTAACCACTGGATTTACAGAACGGGTATCCTATTACCCTACAAACGTACTGGATGAAAATAAGCCTTTCCCTAAAGGCTTCGATATGATATGGATGAGCCAGTTTTTAGACTGCTTTTCAGATGACCAAATTGTTTCCATATTAAAACGTTGCGCTACATCTGTAAATGACAATGGTTCAATCTATATAATGGAGTTGTTCTGGGATAAACAGCGGTTTGAAGCAGCCGCTTTCAGCTTACAGATGACTTCTCTGTATTTTACCAATATTGCGAATGGCAACAGCCAGATGTATCACTCAAAGGTTTTTTGCAGACTGATTGAAGAGGCTGGATTAAGAGTAGTTGAAGAAACAAATGAGGTAGGTATCAGCCATACGTTATTGAAATGTAAAAAATTAAAATAATGCGAACAGAAAAAACAGATGTACTTGTAATAGGCGCAGGCCCAGCAGGTTCAATAGCAAGTTCTATCCTTCATCAGCAGGGATTTAAAGTAAAAGTAGTGGAAAAAGAAAAATTTCCCCGCTTTGTTATTGGTGAAAGCTTGTTACCACGAGTGATGGATCATTTAGAAGATGCAAAATTATTAGATGCTGTTAAAAAGGCCGGTTTCCAGGAAAAATTCGGGGCAAAATTTGTGCGCGGTGAAGAAATATGTGATTTTAATTTCTCTAACCAGTTCAGTAATGGCTGGACCTGGACCTGGCAGGTACCCAGAGGGCAGTTTGATAAAATATTAATTGATACCGTTGCGTCTATGGGTGTTTCTGTTGAACAGGAAACAGGTGTTACTGATATTAGGTTTAATGGGACGCAATCTGTGACTACTGTTGTTGATAAAAACGGGAATAAAAAAACGATTGAAGCTAACTTTATTGTTGATGCAAGTGGTTATGGAAGGGTAATTCCACGCATGTTTAACCTTGACAAACCTTCTAATTTTGATCCGCGCAAAACACATTTCACTCACTTTCGTGACTTAAAACGCCCCGGAGGTATTGATGGTAACCGTATTACAGTAGTTGTACACCAGCAACATACCTGGATATGGATTATCCCGTTTTCAGACGGTATCACTTCAGTAGGTTTTGTTGCCGACCCGGAATTTTTTAAAGATTATCCTGAAGATGCTGTGGAAAGAATGAAAGGAATAATTGCTGCTGATAATAATACCCGTGAGCGCTTTGCTGATGCTGAAATGATATTTACTCCACGTACCATTGAAGGCTATGCAATCTCTACAAAACAATTATATGGTAATGGCTTTATATTGTGTGGAAATGCAACAGAATTTCTTGACCCTGTATTTTCTTCCGGAGTAACGTTTGCAATGGAATCAGGAAATAAAGCAGGAAAGCTGGTAGGGAAATTTTTAAAAGGTGAACAAGTAGACTGGCAAACAGAATATACGGATTATATGATGCAGGGAATAAATACCTTCCGCTCTTATGTTTCAACATGGTACGATGGCGATTTGCATGATATTTTTTTCTCTGAAAATCCAGACCCTGAAATAAAAAAACAAATATGCTCCGTATTAGCCGGTTATGTATGGGATTTGGCTAATCCTTTTGTTAAAAAACATGATCGTGCTTTAAAATCCTTAGCTCAGGTAATTCGTATTGAAAAGAGCAAAAAAATCGCAAGTGCCGGGTAGATGGGTTGTGGAATGATTTAATAGGCCAGATTAAAATTCTCTCCGATTAGGTTTGCAAAAAACAATTTAATGTGTATTTTTGAAGTTCTTATTTATAAATAGTCTAAATAAATATTTGTGGAAAAGATTAAAATTACCATTGCCGACAGTCACTTTTTAAGCCGTAAAGGTTTATCCGTATTATTGAATGAAAATAGCGACTTTATAGTGTTGGCTGAAGCAATAAGCGCTTCAGATCTGGTAAATCAATCAAGATTTTACAAACCTGACTTAATCATTATTGACTATACCTCTCTAAATTTTAGCATTGATAGCCTTCAGCAAATTGTAAAAAAATATCCTAATGCTAAATTACTTGCAATTACCGAATTGCGTAGTAACGAAATCATTTCCAAATCTTTAAAAACTGGGGTTACCAGTCATCTGTTAAAAGAGTGTGACCGTGATGAAATAGTTGAGGCAATCTACAAAACAGCCAAAGGCGAAAAATTCATGTGTGGTAAAATTGTCAATTCCATTTTGAATAACGATGCTAAAACCAATAGAAATACTGACTATTCATGCGAAGGTATGAATATCAGCGACCGCGAAATAGAAATTATTACATTGATTGCCGAAGGATTTTCTAATAAGGAAGTGGCTGATAAACTGTTCTTAAGCACACATACGGTTACCACTCACCGTAAAAATATCATGAATAAACTGGGCGTAAACAATACTGCAGGCCTTGTTTTGTTTGCTGTTCGGGAAAATCTGGTAAGCCCAAATCATTTTCTGTTTTCTTCGGAAACGGGTAGTTGATGGTTATCAGTTATTAGTTAGCAGTTTTCAATAAAGTGTTGACTCAACTCAATAACTCAAAATCACTACATTCGTGTATATTTTTAATTTACAACAAGAATGCTTTTAATTGCAGATAGCGGTTCTACAAAGACAGATTGGAGGCTTATTGATGAAAATAATAAAAATCATCATTTTTCCACACAAGGTCTAAACCCTTATTTTTTGAATAGTGAAGATATAATAACGATACTCAACAAAGAGTTATTATCTGTCATTTCAATTGATACAAATGTACCTTTAGAAATTTGCTTTTATGGAGCTGGGTGTGGTGCTGAAGAAAAAAAAGAAATTGTAAGAACAGCCTTACACCATGTATTTCCAAAATCATCTATTGAAGTTAATACGGATTTGCTGGGTGCAGCGCGTGCTTTGTGCGGAACTGAACCTGGAATAGCTGCTATACTTGGTACAGGTTCCAATAGTTGTTTTTACGATGGTAAAAATATTATTGAGAACAGGGCATCACTTGGCTATATCCTTGGTGATGAAGGTAGTGGTGCACACCTTGGAAAAACATTCATTCAAGCGTATCTTAACCAAGAAATACCAAAGGAGTTATCTGCCCGTTTTTATGAACATTTCAAGTTAAACACCAGCGATATTTTAGATGCCGTGTATAAAAAAACAATGCCTAATCGTTTTTTAGCTTCTTTTAGTAAATTTATTTATCAAAATTTAAAGGAGCAGTACATCATTGACCTAGTAATAGACTCTTTTGAGCAATTCTTTGATAAACATATCTGCAAATATGGAAATTACAAGGAGCTGAGACTGAGCTGTGTAGGCTCTGTAGCTTTTTATTACAGCAATATACTAAGAGGAGTAGCTTTGAAAAAAGGAGTGGCGATTGATAAAATAGTTGAAACGCCTATTGCGGGATTGGGGCTTTATCATACTACCTCTCCCTAACCCCCGAAAGAAATTCGGGGGAACCGATACCTATAGTTGTATACACAATTCCCTCTCCTGTGGAGAGGGGCTAGGGAGAGGTGTTTTACTTCAAATTATGATACACTTTCTGTATATCATCCTCCTCTTCCAATTTATTTATCAGAACCATTACTTCTTCTATCTGCTCATCTGGTAACTCTATAGTTGAATTAGGTATACGCTCCAATTCAGAACTAATGATATTTAATTTTTTATCTTCCAATGCTTTTTGCATTTTTCCAAAATCATTAAAAGCAGTAGTTATAGCAATCTCTTCTTCATCATATTCAAACTCTTCAGCACCATAATCAATAAGATCCATTTCCAGTTCCTCAAGGTTTATGTTATTCTCATTTTTTACCCTGAAAACCCCTTTGCGTTCAAATAAATAGTCCAAAGAGCCGGTTTTACCTAATTCACCGCCATTACGGTTGAAGTGCATTCTTACGTTGGCAACAGTCCGTGTTGGATTGTCAGTAGCACATTCACATAAAATAGCCACTCCATAAGGTGCTTTACCTTCATAAACTACTTCCTCCAGATTGGTTGCATCTTTAGATGTTGCACGTTTTATAGCAGCATCAATACGGTCTTTAGGCATATTTAAACCTTTGGCATTTTGAATAGCCAAACGTAAACGTGAATTGCCAGCCGGGTCTCCCCCACCCAGCTTAATAGCAATTGCTATCTCTTTCCCTATCCTGGTAAAGCCTTTTGCCATCTTATCATAGCGGGCAAACATTTTATACTTACGCTTTTCAAATACACGTCCCATATTTCAGAATAAATTAATGGTTAAAATAATTACAAATTTAAAATTTATTTATGAATTCAGTAATTTCAGATAGGTAGCAAAATCCCATGTGCCACCATAAAAACAACCATCATAATAGTATTCCATATCCATATTCAGATAGACACAAGAAGCAATAAAAACGATAGTCAAATACCGATATAGTTTATGTTTCAATGAATATTCCAGCAAATAAGCAAATGGAATGCTCAACAACGCATAGTATTCTATAAAACTACGTGCACCAAATGCACAACCAAACCACCAGCACCACCAACTTGCAAAGAGATAACTTATGACCAAAAATACTACTGCCAGAAAATAACCTTCCCATTTTCTATTATCTGCTTTCCTGATCATTATAATCAAACCGGCCAAACATGCTAATATTAAAGGTGTATAACAAAAAAGACCATTGTTTGTGCTGAACCATACTTCTATAAGTTTAGGTGCTTTCCACCAGGAAAAGCCTTCATCACCATAGGAGTATGTGATAATACTGCCCGTAGTTTTATACCAATAGATAAGCTGAGGAATCGCTACTAATAAGGATAACACTACCGCAAATATCAACGCTTGTTTTTTGCTGAATAAAAAACGTATCCTGGCAAAAAACTCTTCTTTATTTTTTATTTGATAAAACAATGGAAATAATCCTATTAAAACATTAGTAGGTCTTGTCAGAGCAACCAGAAAGAGGCAGCAAAAGAAAATTAAATAATACTTAAAATTAATTTCGCTGGTAATAACAGGTGTCAGATAAATAATACAACAAAATAAAAAGAAAGAATATATATGCGACATACCCGGCATATCAATACTGTAATAGTATAAATTGCTTCCCAGCATAAAAAGAAAAGGAGCGATGACAGATATATAGGGAGAAAAATGCCGGCTTAAGAATCGGCTCAATAGAAAGAGACCAATACAACAATAAATAACTCCTGAAAAATATAAACCAAAAGAATAAATCTTCGAAAATCCATCTGCCGTGAATCCAAGAGGCTCAGCTAACAGATGGCTCAATAAAAAGAAAGGGGCTTGTAAAACAGCCACTCCGCAAGGATACTTCGTTATTACTTTATTATTTTTAAAATCAAGATAAAATCCATTGCCGGTTTTTGTTTCAACATTATCAGGGAAGGCATTAGGATTGTTACCATATATAAACCACATAGGCTGGTATACATAATAACCTGCTGCATCAGCCCATATAACTCCATGATAGCTGTTTGCTTTATCTTTGCTGTGTTTATTAAAAGAGAGAAAAAGCAGTATTGCAAAAAGCAATAAAAACAATAGTCTAAAATGCTTTTTATTCATTTTTGGTTAGTTGTAAAAATAATGTATTTCATATATTTCAAAAACATGAAACACTTTATGCTTCGTAAATCGAAACGAAATTTTTTTTAAAATCAAGTTATCCGGATCGACAAATTCGGAGCCAGCCTGAATATATATTATTTTTTTTGTTGGTTGTTTTTCCATCAGCTTTTCTGCTGTTTCCTGGTCACTAACTGGGAAAATATTATCTTTATTAAGCAGTTCGACTGTTTTCGGAGCTTGCTTAAAATAATCAATATTATAATAATAACAGAATCCCATAAATGCGTAATCAGGAGCTAACAAAACTAAAGTTTCCCTATTTTTTAATTTCGAAACAAAGTTCGCAACCTCTTTCAATCTTCTGTTATTATCTGGGTTTAATTGAACTGTAACAATTTGACTAAAAATAAAAATTACAAAGGCAGCAATAACAAGCCCGGATGCTTCAAAAAAATAAAAAAGCAAAATAGCAATAGTAATATAAAATGGAATTGAAGTAAATAAAATATATCTGTCAATAAACATCGGGTATTTAAATGATACAAAAAACATAATTAAATATGGTACAATAAACCATGCAAAAATTATTCTGATATATTTATTTAACAGTAATTCTTTGATTTTGTATGACAGTTTCCTTTTATACAAAAGCAGCCCGATTGCGAGCAAAAACAATATTAACAATGTTACTGTATTATTCCTATTATTAATGAATCTGTTTAGATTGCCATAAATTTCTGTAATTCCTGGTAATGCTACCCAGGTACCTTTTCCTGTTGAAATACCCAAACGATGTATAAAGATCAATAACATTGGTATATAACTTATGACGATTAAAAACATTACCAATGTTAAGCGTTTGATAATCAGTCTTTCTTTATTTATCAGGATTAACGAAACAACTTCAACAAACAATACAAAAAAGCCGAAATAATGACTATAAATAATAAAAATGTTTAGAATTAAAAGCCAATAGTAGTTTTTTCTTAATTCAGGTTCTGTCACTATTTTCAGAAAAAAGTATAGTGAACCGGCTGTTAATAAAGCAAATAAAGGGTAGACTCTTGCTTCATGAGAAAAAAAGATGTGCATAGTTGAAAAAGTAAATATCAAACCTGCACCAATTCCAATAATTTTATTAAAAAACTTATCTCCGATTTTAAATATAACAATGGCAGTCAAAGAACTGAATAGCATGGAAAAAAATCTTACAGAGACAGGCTCAATTCCAAATAGCTTTATTATAAAATGTAATAAAAAAAAATGTAAGGGTGGGTTATTTTCACTATAGAGCATTTCAATAATCTCAGCAAAACTCATTTGTCCGTAATAGATGCTGAATGGTTCATCTAAAGCAATGTCTCTACTGTTTAAATGAATGGATTTGGTGACTAAATTGAGAAGAAAAATTAAAAGAGGGATGAAATAAGGAGATGTTTTATTTTTTTCTATTTCCACTTTTTAATTGTTTTGGATACATATTTTTGATGTAAACCGAATATCCTCAGCAATCACTTCCATAAAATACATTCCATTTTCAAGAGTGGAGGTATTTATTTCGGTTTCAATGTTATCAATCAGTATTTTTTTAAGTACAAATTGCCCGGTTATTGAATATATATTAACTTGCCCTGAAAATTTTGAAGTACCAATTGTTGAAAGATTTAGTTTACATGAGCCTGTTGTAACTGGGTTGGGATAAACCAATAAGGAATTTGAGGTCTTTACTGAAAAAGTTTGAATAGTTGTTGCAAAATTTATTATCGTTCCTGACGAAACTCCTGCACTATCTGTTTTAAATAGATATATATCACCAAGTCCATTATTAAAGCCTGTTGAATTTCCAACAACAACAAAGCCTCCGTCATTAGTTTGTTCAATCCATCTTCCATCATTATCCCCATTTACCCCTAATGTATATGAAAAATTCCAGTTTCCGGCAGGGTCTATTTTATAAAGATATACCCTGTAATTATTGCCAATTTTTAATTTCCCTACCCAGGCATAACCTCCATCTGATGCTTGACAAACAGAATATGCGGCAGCATCATTAGGTGAACCATATCTTCTTGTAAATATAGTGTCACCTGTTGAGTTTGTTTTTACAATAAAAGCCTCATTGAATCCTCCGGCTATATTTTCAGAAACTCCTGCCAACATATAGCCCCCATCAGTAGTTGGAATAATCTGATTTGCTCTGTCAACACCATTGAGACCCAATTTCTTTGTCCATAAAGTATCTCCTGACGCATTCGTTTTAACAGTATAGAAATCGCCATTTATCTCACCAAAACTTTTGGTATAACCTGTAACAATAAAGCCTCCGTCAATGGTTTGTTTAACACTTTTTGCCTCATCATCATTAGTTCCTCCAAAACATTTCGTCCAAAGTGTATCTCCCATACTATTAGTTTTTATAAGATACATATCTTCATTCCCTTTTCCGTAGCTATATGTTCCACCAGCAATGATGTAACCTCCATCTATCGCTTGTTCTATAGAATATCCAAAATCCCAATCATTTCCTCCATAAGTTTTCGTCCAGACAGTATCTCCATATTTATTTGCTTTTATCACATATATATCGTATCCACCAATGCCAAAGCTATTTGTATAACCAGCAATAACAAATCCTGTATCCGAGGTTTCTTTTACTGAAAATGCCTGCTCAATATTAATTCCACCAATCATTTTTTGCCATTGTATCACCCCCATTGAATCTGTTTTTAAAATATAAACGTCTGAGCTTTCACCCCCAAAACTGGTAGTGGAACCAGTTAAAATATATCCCTTGTCACGAACCTGAACAACAGAATATCCCAAATCATAACCAGTTCCTCCAAGTATATTTTCAAATTTAATAACCTGCGCACTAAATAAATCCGATAGAAAAATAAAGGCAATAAATAGTGGATATCTCATGTTATTTTCTATTTTTCAGATTGCAACAACTACTTCCCTTATTTTCACCAAATCCTTCATCAATTTTTCAAAATGATCAAGATGCAGCATATTAGCTCCATCTGATTTAGCTATAGAAGGATTAGGATGTGTTTCCAGAAAAATGCCATCAACTCCAACAGCAATAG
>JAHEXZ010000166.1 GCA_023251835.1 Bacteroidota bacterium
AACTCAATGCACAACAGTAAATGTGGTAGCAACGGTTACAAACTCAATTCCCATAAATACAACTATTACTAATTGCGCTGTTGTTCTTAGCGGAGGTTCGAACTGCCTGAATAATGCAAGTGGAACAAATTGCGTAGATATTAAAGTTCCCGCAACGGATATCTCTATTTTAAAAACGGTAAGCAGTTCAACCCCATGCAGCGGTTCCAATTTTTCCTATTCAGTTATTTTAAGCAATATGGGGAATGAAAACGCTACCAATATACATGTACAGGATTTACTTCCTTCGGGAATAAATTATGTTTATCATACATTAAATTGCTCAGGAACATACAATAGCTCCACCGGAGATTTGCATATTGTAACACTTCCTGCAAATACTGCCTGTACTTTAAAAGTATTTGTGAATACACCAACAGGAACTTCTGGCATCTTTACTAATTGCGCTATCCTTAGTTCGTTGGATCAAATTGAACTTGGGATTGGAAATAACAGTTTTTGTGTAGATATAAATATAGCTCCATTTTCTGTCAGTTTCACTACCGGATCAAATTTATGTATTGGCACTACCACAAATCCCAATCCAATTCTTTTCACATATACAGGTGCTTCCGCAGTAAACTACACGTGGTATTTTGGAGACAACACATCATTTTCAGCTCTGCAAAATCCAACTCATAGCTATACCACACCCGGCATCTATCAGGTTTATCTCACGGTAACAAGCTCTGCGGGATGTAATTATACTTACAGCAAAGTAATAAATATAAGCCCAAGTTGTTGCCCTTTTGGAATTACATACAATGATAATACATTGCCGGATAACATAACAACTTCAACTACCTGGACAAATAATCTGAAAATTAATAAAACAGTTACGGTTAAGGCACCTGCCATCCTTACCGTAGCACAAAACATTACCATTCAATTTGGCCCTTTCGGAAAAATAATTCTTGAAAATGGAACCGGGGTTGGAGCCAGCGGGCTGGGAGCACAATTAGATTTAAAACCGGGATCAAAACTAACGTCAACAGATTGTCCGGCTATGTGGCAGGGGGTTGAAGTGTGGGGCAAAGCCGCCAATGCCAGTTCCGTTACCCTTGGCCAGGCAAAAATAACCATGCGGCCAGGCTCAACCATTGAAAATGCTCACATTGCTGTTCTCCTAGGAAAAAGTAAAATATGTCTTCCTGACCCTCCACCACCTTGCTATAACCCTCCTTTTTGTATTTTTCCTACTCCATGCGCGCCTTATACTCCATTTGATCTTTCTTACAGTGGAGGTATCATTGAGGCCCAACAGGCTAATTTTAATAAAAACGGAACTGCCGTTGAATTTATATCTTACAGTAAAAATAACAGCAGCACTATACAAAACTGTTCATTTACGGGAGGCATTTTAAAGGACAATGGATACAAAACAGGAAATTTCTACATTTATCCCAATACTGCAAATCCTTACTATGCTCCTGCTATAAATACTTTGGGTGCCGCACCGCGTTTAGCTTATTTGTGGAAGGTGAAAAATGTAACTTTTACGGATAACCTTTTTACAACAGCCGATAAAGGCATTCAGCTTTATGATGCCCGATGCCGTGTTGTAAAAGGAACATCTCAATCCGGAAATCAGTTTATCAATCTCAATCAGGGAATCAGTGGTATGTATTCTTCTACTTCCCCGTTTATGGGTAATATCATTAAGCAGAATAGATTTAACAATACGCTGTTACCTGCTGCCGGTTCTTCACCAGTTGCAGGTGTTTTCCTGAGCGGCTCCCAATCAGACAGAATTGAAGGAAATACTTTTGGAAATCCACTTTTTCCTCCTGCAATTACACAAGCATATCATCCATTCGGCATTTACCTGAACAATTCTTCTTATTTTAAGGTATTGGATAATAAATTTTACAAAAACAAAACAGGAATTTATGTAAATAAATCATATAATAATGGGGGGATTATACAACGTTATACCGATGGAGGAAGTAATTTTTTCCAACGTTGCAGCACCAGCGTACAAACCAATCTGGATAACAGCCAGCTTAAAATACGATGCAATATAACTAACAACAATGTTGCTTCTGACTATGGTATAAACTGGTATAACAATGGGGGCAAGCTGGCAAACCAGGGACTATCAGCTACTTCAACACAAATTACCAGACCGGCAGGTAACCGGTTTAATACTGCCAACACGTCAACAGCCTGTGGGGGAGCGAATCACCGCAGGGAAATTAAAAATGATTATGCAATCCTCACTCCTCTTCCCTGGCCTCAGACAGGTACTATATCTATTCCCGTGCCTTATACTTATTATTCTCATAATAACCCGATTGATTACATACCCTGCAATTCAAACTATGATGTGCTTGTATCGCAAACGAGTGCTTCCTGTCCCGGCTTCACTCAATGCTGCCCTACAGACCCCTGCTTAAGTCCTAATCCACCTCTTTCATGCAACCAGTTTGTTGTTGATATTAATCAACAAATAGTTGCTTTAAAAACAGAATTAAATAATGTAGCTGCCACTTTAGATAATGGGCAGACAGCACCACTGATTGCTGCAATAAATCAGAATACAGCCGATGGGCAATTAAAAAATATGCTGCTGAATAACTCTCCGCTATCGGATATTGTCTTGAATAGTTTCATTAACCGCACACAAGTCACTGCCCCCGGAACTTTTAAAGAGGTAATTATTCCTAACTCCCCGGTGTCGGACAGTGTACTTCCATCCTTGCAAAGAAAACTCCAGGTTCTCCCTCCAGGTATTGCCAAACAAATAAGGGAAGCACAGGCAAATACCACATATAGAACACTTACTAACATAAACAGGGAGATAGAAGCGCTTGGTACGGAATTAAAAAGCGCAATGAATACTCTTCTTTCGTTTTATATTGAGAATGATTCTGTTCAGGCAATCAGCCTGCTTCAGCAGCAAAATACACCAGATGCCGACCAATCCCTTATTGGAACATATATTGTAAACGAAAATTTCAACGAAGCACAGATAAAACTTAATTCCATGACAGCCACAAATGCCGAAGAACAAGCCTATATGGATATACAAACCCTGATTCTTAATCTGGAACTTCAAGGGAAAAGCGTTTTTGAAATGGACAGCCTGCAGGAACAATTGGTAAGAACTATTGCGGGAATGCCTTCTTCATTGGCACAAGTGAATGCTTGTGCAATATTGAG
>JAHEXZ010000073.1 GCA_023251835.1 Bacteroidota bacterium
CACTTGTTCATTGCACCCAGTTCAACATTGCCCACCATGTGGTCAATATATTTCAGGCCGATTGGAGCAGGGTTATATTCTGTTTCCCACTTCTCAAATCCGGGCAAAAACAAACCTTTGTAATTTTTTCTTTCAATAAAAAGATGTACTATTTCCCCGTAAGTATGGATGCCGGATTTCACAATTTCTCCATCTTTATCTTTTTCAACTGTTGGATTCATAAAGGGTGTAGCACCCCGTTTAACCGTTTCTTCAAAAGCAGAGTGCGCATCATCTACCCAAAGAGCTATAACTTTAATTCCATCGCCATGTATGCGGATATGATGTGATATATCACTATCAGGATGAAAAGGAGAGGTAAGCACTAAGCGGATTTTATCCTGTATTAATACATAAGAACATCTGTCGCGCATTCCGGTTTCTAATCCGGCATAAGCCAATTCCTGGAAGCCGAATGCTGTTTTGTAGAAATGGGCTGCCTGTTTAGCATTGCCCACATAGAGTTCCACATAGTCAGTGCCGTTAATCGGTAAAAAATCCTGGGCTTTTTCGAAAATTTTTTCGCCACTGTAATTGTAATTTTTTGCGGATGTTAAATCTTTTGTTTTCATTTTTTGAGTTTTTTAATCGACAGAAGTCATTATCACACCACTCTCTCATGATCGGTTTGTTGTATCCATGATTTATAATATTCTTTTACTTCATATTTCAAAGCCTCTTTAGTGATTTTAAGAGGATTAAAAGGGTCAATCATAACAGCCAGCTCCTTGGTTTCTTTTTGGCCAATACTTCTTTCAATAGCTCCGGGATGAGGGCCATGAGGAATCCCGCCCGGATGGAGTGTGAATTGCCCGGCTTTTATATTGTTTCGACTCATAAAATCGCCATCTACATAATACAGAATTTCATCGGCATCAATATTACTGTGATGGTAGGGAGCAGGTATCGCAGCCGGATGATAGTCATACATACGCGGCACAAAAGAACATACCACAAAATTTTTTCCTTCAAACTGCTGGTGAACAGGAGGGGGCATGTGAATACGCCCGGTAATAGGTTCAAAATTAAATATAGAGAAAGCATAGGGATAGTTATAGCCATCCCATCCTATTAAATCAAAAGGATGTGTTTCGTATATGTATGGATAAATGAAACCCCGTTTTTTTATCAATATTTTGAATTCTCCTTTCTCATCGTGAGTTTCCATTGAGTGGGGGATTTTAAAATCCCGTTCACAAAAAGGAGCCTGTTCCAGCAGTTGTCCGTATTCATTACGGTAACGCTTGGGTGTGCGTACCGGACTATGTGATTCTATAAATAAAATTTTATTATCACTTGTCTCGAATTTTAATTGATATACTGTTCCTCTTGGAATGATAATATAATCGCCATATTCAAAATCAATGGTTCCAAACATTGTTTTGCATTGACCACATCCTTTGTGTATAAATAATAGTTCATCAGAATCTGCATTTTTAAAGAAATAGTCACTCATTGATTTGCCTGGTGAGGCAATGCCAATAAGCATATCTTCATTAAAAAAAAATACTTTTCTGCTTTCTAAGTAATCCGTTTCCGGCTTTACATCAAAGCCCATAAAACTAAGCGCTTTCAGATTTTCTTCTATGCCAGCCTCCGGCTTTATGGAATAAGATTCTCCTATAGACTTAACCATGGTAGGAGGATATAAATGGTAGGCGAGTGAAGATGTTCCTGAAAATCCTTCTGTTCCCAAAAGTTCTTCATGGTAAAGGCTGTTGTCTGTTTTTCTGAAAACAACATGTCGTTTTTGTGGTATTATTCCTGATTTTTGATAAAATGGCATTATAGGATGGTTTAACTATGAAAAAATTGTATAATGCAATTCTACTTTAAGTAAACCATTTAAAGTGTGATTTTACTCACACTTTCCGGTAATCAATAAATGGTAGCAATTAATCAAAAACGTTAGCTATTCTATGAAGTGCGTCAGGACGGAGTATTTTAATTTTTTTTCCTGGAAGGTCAATTATTTTATCTTCTTTCAATTCAAATAGTATTCGTATAGCTGTTTCACGCGTGGTACCCGAAATATTCGCAATTTCTTCCCTTGTAATACTTATGTTTATTGTGCAATCATCTTTTTCAAGGCCATAACATTCTTTCAGCAGCAGCAGGCTTTGAGCTATTCTTTCTTTCACCGGCCGTTGTGCAATACTGGTGATTTTTTTTTCCGCATCTTTCAGTTCTTTTGAAAACAGATGAATAACCTGAAGAGCAACCTTTGAATTTTTTTCTACCAATGAAAGAAAAACATCTTTAGGAATAAAACAAAGTAAAGAATCTTCTAATGCAACAGCAGAGCAGGAATATTTATCCCCACCTAATATGGCTCTGTAGCCCATTACATCGGCATTTTTTGCCAGGTGAACAATTTGTTCTTTTCCATCTACTCCAATCTGGGTAACTTTTATTTTGCCATTAAACACACAATATAGTCCTCTCGGATAGGTTCCTTCATGGAAAATCGATTCTCCTTTTTTATGTCGGATACACTTTTTGGCAATATCTAATAGTTGCGCTTCATCGGAATTTAACTCACAAAAGATAGATTTGAAACGGACATTGCAATTAGTACACTCTATATAATGTTCTTTTAGAGGCATTTTAATCTGCTTGTTTATATACTTTATCCCTAAAGTTCTCTTTTTCTTAAAAAATCTTTACTGATTATAATCATATTATTTTATGATTATAATCATATTATTAATCTTTCATTTAATGTTTTTCGTTATATTTGGCAACCCCGAATGAGAGTGTTATCACGTTAAAGTAACCTTTGCACTACCGGCAAACTTTCGAAGAATGTTTTGGGGATAAACAGACCGGAAACTGCAAAGATGGTTTAATAGAGAATACGCGGGTATAATAAAAACAGGGTTTCCTATACCCCTTTAATTTCAGAAACGAAAAATTAAAAAGAAATAATATTGAAACCAACAGACATTAATAATCCGGAGTATTTCCACAAGGTGGTTGACTGCCAGTATGCCTGTCCTGCACACACTCCGGTTCCTGAATATATCCGGCTTATAGCCCAGGAGCGTTATTCGGAAGCGTATATGGTTAATTGGGATTCCAATGTATTCCCGGGTGTTCTTGGCAGAACTTGTGACCGTCCGTGTGAACCGGCCTGTCGCAGAGGTAGAGTGGAGGAGGAACCGGTAGCAATATGCCGGCTTAAACGTGTTGCTGCCGACAACAAGGGCGATGTAAATAAGTTGATGCCTCAGGGACCATTTAAACCTAATGGTAAAAAAGTAGCGCTGGTTGGTGCCGGCCCTGCTTCACTCACTGTAGCGCGCGATTTAGCAACGCTTGGTTATGAGCTGCATTTATATGATGAACAAAAAGCCGGTGGCGGCTTTATGCGTAGTCAGATTCCTTCTTTCCGTCTTCCGGAATCAGTTTTGAATGAAGAAGTGAATTACATACTTCAACTGGGTATTCATACGCATTTCAATAATTATGTTTCCAGCTTAAAAGATCTGTTAGGCAAAGGTTATGATGCTGTTTTTATAGGCTCCGGTGCTCCTAAGGGGCGTGATTTGGATATTCCCGGGCGTAAAGAAGCCGCATCAAATATTCATATCGGGATCAACTGGCTTGCAAATGTTGCTTTTGAACATACAAAAAAAATTGGTAAAAAAGTAATTGTTCTGGGGGGCGGAAATACAGCCATGGATTGTTGCCGTACCTCACGCAGGTTGGGCGGTGAAGATGTAAAAGTAATTGTTCGCAGTCCTTTTGCAGAAATGAAGGCATCACCCTGGGAAAAGGAAGATGCTATTCATGAAGATATTCCTATAATTGACAACCATGTTCCTAAATCATTTGTGGTTGAAAACGGAAAACTAAAAGGAATGACCTTTGAAAAGGTACATGCTGTATACGATGAAAAAGGGAAACGTCAGTTGCTTCCTGTTGGTGGGCCGGATGTGTTTTTTGAAGCAGATGATGTTTTAATAGCAATAGGCCAGGAAAACAGTTTCCCCTGGATAGAACGTGATTTGGGAATTGAATTTGATAAATGGCAAATGCCGGTTGTTGATCCGGTTACTTATGTTTCTACAAATGAAAAAATATTTTTCGGTGGCGATGCAGCATTTGGACCAAAGAACGTTATTACAGCAGTAGCACAGGGCCATCAGGCAGCTATTTCTATTGATCTGATGTGCAAAAATGAAGATTTACATGAACGTCCTTCGCCTTTTGTTAATCTGGTAAGTCAGAAAATGGGCATACATGAATGGGCTTATGATAGTGCTGTTGTTGTTGACAAACGTTATGCAGTTCCACAGGCAGAAAAGAAACTAACTCTTGCCGATAGAAAAAAAGAAGTAGAGCTTGGATTTGATCACTTCACAGGATTCAAGGAAGCAGAGCGTTGTTTAAACTGTGATGTGCAAACCGTTTTTACAACCAATAAATGTATTGAATGTGATGCCTGTGTGGATATTTGTCCCACTTCCTGTATCACATTTACAAATAATGCAGAAGAAACGGATTTGCGCATTATGTTAAAAGTGCCGGCAACTAATCTTACTCAGGATTTATATGTATCAGATGCGTTGCCAACAAAAAGGGTAATGGTGAAGGATGAAAATGTTTGTCTGCATTGCGGATTATGTGCCGAACGTTGCCCTACATCAGCATGGGATATGACCCAATTCTTTTATAATGTTACAAAAGCAGGAAAAGCATGTCAGCAGTAAATAATAGTAAAATAAACGATTTTGTAGTACGCTTTGCAAATGTAAATGGTACAGGCTCAGCCAGCGCCAATTTTCTTTTTACTAAAGCTGTTTTCAGGATGGGGATTCCTGCAACGCCCAAAAATATTTTTCCTTCTAATATACAGGGATTACCTACCTGGTATGAGGTGCGAATCAATGAAAAAGGATATTTAGGCCGCAGGGAAGGTATTGATTTGATGGTATCCGTGAATCCTCAGAGTATGTTGAATGATGTAGCTTGTGTAAAACCAGGCGGTTACTTTATGTACGATAGCACTAAAAAGCTGCATGCTGAATACATTCGTGAAAATATCAGCTATCTTGGTATTCCGCTTATGCAAATGTGTAATGAAAATTATACCGATCCCCGCCAGCGCCAATTGTTTAAAAATATCATATATGTAGGTGCGCTATCTGCCTTATTTGATATAGAGTTTAATGTGTTTGAAGATTTGCTTGCAGAACAATTTAAAGGTAAGGAAAAACTGATACCGGCAAATATAAAAGCCTTACAATTAGGTATTGATTATGTTCATGCTAACTTTAAGTTCCCTCTTGATTTGCGTGTTGAGAGACGTAATCTTGTTGGTGATTCCATTATGATTGATGGAAATTCTGCTTGTGGACTTGGGGCCATTTATGCTGGAGCCACTGTAGCTGCGTGGTATCCGATAACTCCATCTACATCAGTTGTAGAAGCTTTTGGTGCTTATGCGGACGAATTTCGTACCGATAAAATTACAGGAAAAAGAAACGTTGCCATTGTTCAGGCAGAAGATGAATTAGCTGCAATAGGAATGGTAATTGGTGCCAACTGGAATGGTGCACGTTCATTCACAGCTACCAGTGGCCCGGGTTTATCATTGATGAATGAATTTTTGGGTTTGGCTTATTTTGCAGAAGTCCCGGCTGTTTTGATAGATGTTCAGCGTACCGGGCCATCAACAGGGATGCCCACCCGTACGCAGCAATCGGATATATTGGAGGCAGCTTATGCTTCTCATGGTGATACAAAACATGTACTTCTTTTTCCTTCTACTCCAAAAGAATGTTTTGAGCTGACTGCTGAAGCATTTGATCTTGCCGAGCAGCTTCAGACACCGGTTATTATGCTTACAGACCTTGATCTTGGTATGAATGACCATGTATCTCCGGCTTTTGAATGGGATGATAACCGGGAGTACAAAAGAGGAAAAGTGCTGAATGCAGAAGCACTTGAACATATTCAGAAATTCGGACGTTATCTGGATGTGGATGATGATGGTATTACCTATCGTACTTATCCGGGAACACATCCATCTAAAGGTTCTTATTTTACCAGGGGTACTTCGCACGATGAATATGCTGCATATACAGAGGATAGCGAAGCATATAAACGCAATGTAGACAGGTTAATTAAGAAATGGAACACTGCAAAAAAAATAGTTCCTGAACCACAGTTATATCAAAATAAAAATCAACATAAAAACGGACTATTGTTTTTTGGAACCTCACAATATGCAACTGAAGAGGCGATGGATTTACTCAGAGAGAAACAGGTGTATGTTGATGCAATACGTATAAAGGCTTTTCCATTTGGCCGGGTAGTGGAAGATTTTATTAACTCACATGAAAAAATAGTTGTGATAGAACAAAACAGGGATGCACAGATGAAAAGTTTATTAATGATTGAGTTGGGTGTAAATCCGGAAAAGTTAATTTCTGTACTCAACTATGATGGCATGCCTATCACAGCTGATAATATTGTGAAACAAATTACAATAGCCATAAACCGTAAATTGGAAACGTCTAAAATTTAAACATAATGTACGAAAGGCTGTTGAAATCTTATATCTCATATCTTATATCTTATATCTAACATGACCTATATACGTCCTAAATTTCGACACCCGGAACTACCTAAAAATAAATTAGGATATTCTGTTGACTATTATGAAGGAGCCCTTTCTACGCTTTGTGCCGGCTGTGGACACGATTCAATAAGCGCTGCAATTGTAAGAGCCTGTTATGAGGCCAATATTGAGCCTCATAAATTGGCAAAATTATCAGGAATAGGCTGTTCTTCAAAAACTCCGGCTTACTTTCTGAGCAACTCGCACGGATTTAACTCTGTGCATGGTCGTATGCCTTCCATTGCAACAGGTGCAAATCTTGCGAACCGTGATTTAATCTATTTTGGCGTTTCCGGGGATGGAGATACAGCCTCTATTGGTATGGGCCAGTTTGTTCATGCAATAAGACGTAATCTGAACATGGTTTATATAGTCATGAATAATGGTTGCTACGGGCTTACCAAAGGTCAGGACTCTGCAACAGCCGACCAGGGGTCAAAAAATAAATCCGGTAATGTAAACTTGTTTGACTCAATAGATTTGGCTGGTATGGCTATTGAGCTGGGTGCAAGTTTTATTGCCCAGAGCTTTTCGGGTGATAAAACTCAGTTAGTGCCGCTGATTAAAGCAGCAATGCATCACCCTGGATTTGCTTTTATTAATGTGATTTCTCCCTGTGTCACTTTTAATAATAATGCAGGCTCAACCAAATCATACGATTATGTTCGTCACCACATTGATGCAACAGCAACTGTAGACTTCGTGCCAGAAATGTCAGAAATAACTACCGAATACGATGAAGGCACTTCCAAACAGGTAAAAATGCACGATGGTTCTTTTGTTTCACTGCATAAGGTTGCTCATGGCTGGGATCCTGTGGACAGGCTGTCTGCAATGAATGCAATACATCATGCCCGTGCAAATAATGAAGTATTGACCGGTTTGTTATATATTAATCCCAATAGTAATGACCTGCATCATTTGGTTCAAACCACAGATAAACCATTAAATGTGCTTACCAAATCGGAGCTCTGTCCGGGAGCAGAAGCGCTGAAAAAAATTAATGAGGAACTGAAATAAAATAGCAGCCACAAAGATAACGGCCTGACAGAACACAACTCTTTCATGGCATTTCAAGTTAAATTTTTGTACACTTGTATTATGAAAGCAATGGTCATTACACCCAAAAGTCAGGGCGAGTTTAAGTTTATCAACGACTTATTGAAAAAGCTTGGAATTTCCTCAGCCACAGTTACTGAAGATGAATTAGAAGACATTATTCTATAATATTTGCGTTTTATTAATGAACCTCTTTTCTGAAAAAATAATCAATTGGTATCAGCAAAACAAAAGAAATTTACCCTGGCGTAATACCAAAGACCCTTATTTGATTTGGCTATCGGAAATTGTTCTTCAGCAGACGAGAGTTGATCAGGGGATGGATTATTACCTCAGGTTTGCAAAAGAATTTCCTACCGTAAAACATCTTGCAAGAGCCGATAATGAAAAAGTAATGAAACTATGGCAGGGTTTAGGCTATTATTCCCGCGCCAGAAATCTGCATACTACTGCAAAAACAATCACAGAAAAATATAAAGGAAAATTTCCGCAAGAATATGTTGAAATTCTTGATTTAAAAGGTATTGGTGAATATACCGCTGCTGCTATTGCTTCTTTTGCATTTGATAAACCTCATGCTGTGGTTGATGGTAATGTATACAGGGTATTATCACGTGTGTTTGGTATTGAAACACCTATTGATAGCACACTGGGAAAAAAAGAGTTTAATGCACTGGCCAATGAGCTGTTAAATAAAAAAAATCCTGCCCTGCACAATCAAAGTATTATGGAGTTTGGAGCAATACAATGCAAGCCTGTTTCGCCTGATTGTTCTATTTGCACATTAAGTTCGATGTGTTTTGCGTATTCGAAAAAATGTGTTTCGGAATTGCCGGTAAAAGCAAAAAAAACGAAAATCCGGAATCGTTATTTCAACTATATAATACTGCGTTATAAGTCATTAATCGCATTAAATAAAAGAGGCGAAAAAGATATATGGACAAACCTGTATGATTTTCCATTGATTGAAACAGCCGGGGAGCTAAAAGAAGAACAATTCTTAAAATCCGAAAACTGGAAACGTTTTATAGGAAAAAAAATTAAAAATTACACTATAAAATCAGTATCATCCTATTACAAACATATTCTGAGCCACCAAAAAATATATGCCCGTTTTTTGGAAATAGAATGTAGTCAGCCATTTGAAAAAATACTTCCACCATCTTGTATTATTATTCAGGAGCAGACTATTCATGAATATCCTGTTCCCAGGTTAATTGACAAGTACTTAAGCAATAATCCGTTCACAGAGCCTTTGTAGAGGGCTGAATTTTTTGACTTATAACCGTTATGGCTTTCTCTAACCGTTTTATTACCTCCTCCTTACCAAGCAATTCTATAATTTCAAATAACATAGGGCCGCCTCCAACACCGCTCACACACACACGAAGAAGTTGCATCACTTGTCCGGGAGGAATAGCTTGTGCTTCTGCTGTTTTTTTGAAGTTGGCCTCTGTCTCGGCAGCGGTAAAGGTGTTTACGTTTTTGAAAGATTCAGTAACGTTTTTCATAAAATTGGCAGATGCATCGTTCCAGCGTTTTTTGATTACTTCTGCATCATAATTTGCCGGAGCAATAAAAAAATAACTGCCCGCATCCCAGAATTCGCTTACGAAATGAGATTTTTCTTTTACCAAACGGCATACGCCTTCTATATAGTCGGTAGTCGGTTGTTGATAGCTGGCAGAGGTGGTTTTTAATTTTTCTTTCAATATCGGGAGGAATAATTCTGCAAGCTCTTTATCTGATTTTTTGCGCAGGTACTGTTGGTTAAACCATTTAGTTTTCTCCGGGTCAAATTTGGCACCTGATTTATTCACACGCTCAAAGGAAAATGCCTGTATTAATTCTTCCATAGAAAAAATCTCCTGAGGGGTGCCAGGATTCCAGCCCAACATAGCCAGCATATTTACAAATGCCTCAGGAAAAAATCCGGTTTCACGATAACCAATATAGCTTTCACCGGTACGTTCATCGTACCAGTTTAAAGGAAACATTGGTATCCCTGATTTATCACGTTTAGAAAGTTTTCCGTTGCCATCTGGCTTTAAAATTAATGGTAAATGTGCTAATAATGGCATGTTGCCTTCGCGGCCAAGAAAACGGTATATCAATACATGTGCAGGTGCTGATGGCAGCCACTCTTCGCCACGTACAGCATGAGAAATTTCCATTTCAATATCATCTACAATATGTGCCAGATGATAAGTAGGCATTCCATCAGATTTCAATAACACTTTATCATCTACCTGCGTAGAATTTACAACCACCCAGCCACGTATAATATCATGAAAGCGAATTTCCTCATTGCGTGGCACTTTTAAACGGATAACATGTGGAGTGCCTGCCGCTAGTAGTTTTTTTACTTCGTCCTCTGATAAAGTCAATGAGTTGCGCATACTTTGACGCGTTACAGCATTATACTGAGGAGCTGCTACTTTAGCCGCTTCCAGCCGTTTACGCATGGCATCCAGTTCTTCTGCAGTATCAAACGCATAATAAGCATGGCCGTCAGCAACCAACTGATCCGCATACTTTTTATAGATACCCAGCTCTTTGCGTTCACTCTGGCGGTAAGGTGCATAAGTACCGTCACCAAAGCCAACACCTTCATTGGGTTCAATACCACACCATTTAAGTGATTCAATGATATATTCTTCAGCGCCCCTTACATAGCGGGTTTGATCGGTGTCTTCTATACGTAATATAAAATCGCCTTTATGCTTTTTAGCAAATAAATAACAAAATAATGCTGTACGCACTCCACCCATGTGCAAACCGCCTGTCGGACTTGGGGCAAAACGTAACCTTACTCTTCTGTTTTCCATAATAAAAAAAACTAATAATTTGGCTTACAAAGATACAATTGATTTACTGATGTACCAATTTACTGATATACCAATGTATCAATTCGTCCGATGCACCAATGTATGATTGCATTAGAAAATTAGTATGCCATTATGCTCTCACATCCTTCATCCGCACATCAGTACATCAACACATCAACACATTCGCATATCCGTATTCATCGGTAACATCAATTTTGGTACATTTGCAATCCATTAAAGCTATAATATACAATGCAACTACTTACCCCACAAAACTTTAAAGACTATGAGTTAATAGATGCTGGCGATTTTGAAAAGCTTGAACGCTTTGGCCAGATAATTACTATACGCCCTGAACCACAGGCATTGTGGGGTAAAGCATTAAGTAGTGCCGAGTGGGAAAAACGAGCTCATATTAAATTCATTCCCCGTTCCAGCTCTTCCGGTGAATGGAAGAAATTAAAAAAAACACTTCCTGATGGAGAACCGCTGCCGGAACAATGGAGAATTATTTATCAATTGGGAAAAAACATTTCCTTGCAAACACACAAATCCTCACTCCCCCATTTGCTTATCCAACAGCAGCATAAGGGGGATAGTAACGCTTCGGCAATTACATTTCGTTTAGGGTTAACCTCCTTCAAACATGTAGGTATTTTCCCTGAGCAGGCTCCCAACTGGGATTATATATACGAATCAGTTCGTTTGCTTTCTCCCCCCTCTTCGGAGGGGATTGGCGGAGCTCGGGTATTGAACCTTTTTGCTTACACCGGTGGAGCATCCTTAGCAGCTAAAGCTGCCGGTGCAGATGTTACCCATGTTGATTCCATAAAACAAGTAATTACCTGGTCAAAAGAAAATATGGATTTGTCAGGATTAAATAACATTCGCTGGGTGGTGGAAGATGCTTTAAAATTTGTAAAAAGAGAGGAAAAGAGAGGCAATAAATATAATGGAATTATACTTGATCCTCCGGCTTATGGCCATGGCCCCAATGGCGAAAAATGGAAATTAGAAGATAATATTAACGAGATGATGAAAGGTGTGCTAAATTTATTGGATGAAAAGCACTTTTTAATTTTTAATGCATACTCTTTGGGATTTTCCTCCATTATCATTGAAAACCTGTTAAAACAAAAGGCTGGTAAAAATCTGAATACAGGCGAATTGTACTTACAGGCAACAGCATCAGAAATTAAGCTCCCTCTGGGAGTTTTTGGAAGGTTCAGGAATTTTTAAAATGCACTTTTATACAATGCCTTACGATTTTTTCTTAGATATATTTTATTTTTTGACAGGCTCAAAATGAAAAATGAAAGTTCAAACTAATTGGATAAAAGTCTATAATGGATAATCTGAATTATAATTTTTCTATTTTACAAGCGAAACAGTACCAATATAAGAATGGGCTATTCCTTTGAAATCATGAGTTGCTATTTTCCAGACATACACATCCATTTGTGCTACTTCTTTACCTCCATTAGCTCTGCCATCCCAGCCTTTTTCAAGGGCAGTAGTTTCGAAAATCAGGTTACCCCAACGGTCAAAAATCATTAACTTGTAATTATCAGGATCTATACCAACACCTTTAGGCATAAAAACATCATTTACTCCATTAGGTTCAAATGGAGTAAATGCATTCGGCACGTATAATACATATTCAGGGATGATCTCTACATTTTTATAAGTAGTGTCATAGCAACCAAAATCATTATATACAATCTGTTGTATAATATAATTACCACTTTCCGGATATGAAAAAGAAGGATTTTGAGAGATGGATGTATATGTACCGGCAGGAGGGGTGCTATAAATAAAGTCCCAATTCCAATTTGTAGCACCTATGGATTGGTCTGTAAATGATACAAGTGGAGTAGTGGAAGAAGGTGATAATGGTGAGAATGTAAAATCTGCCGTGGGAACAGGATAAATATCAATAAACTGATTAATAGTTAGGGTTGAGGTGCAACCCACAGCACTTGTAACTGTAAGGGATACGTTATAACTTCCTGAATCTGAATAGACATGCGAAACAGGATTACCCGTTTGCACCGATGTTCCATCCCCGAAATTCCAGGAATAAATGGTGCCAATATCAGTAATCCCGGTAAATTGTGTTGTAACATCTTCACAGCCAGATGTGTCTGTAACTGTCATAAATACAAAAGGAAAAGGATTAACAATAACAGTTGCCGTATCGGTTACAGCAATCGAGCATCCTATATCATTGACAGATACAATATAGTTTACTGTTCCGGGTGATGTTGGAGAAATAATTTGTGTTTGGGTAGTATCACCATTGCTCCAGGAATAAGTATATGGACCGCCATTACCTCCGGTTACATTTGCTGAAATAGCAACAGAGCTATCATTGCAGATTGTAACATCAGTAGCTGTAACTGCTATTTGCGGATGAACAAACACTATAGCTATAGCCGGAGGAGAGGCACAGTCATTCGTATCGGCTGCTGTTACGGTATAGGAAGTAGTAGAAGTGGGGGCAACAATAAAAGGCCCTCCGGTTGTGTCAAATAAAGCAGGAGTCCAGGTATAAGTATAGGGAGGCCCACCACCAAATCCCGCACCATATATCTGACTTGATTGTCCGATGCAGATAGTATCTATAGGGCTTACAAGAACCTGCACAGGTGTAGGTTGAGTAACCGTTACACTTCCGGAGGTAGAACAACTATTTTGATCGGTAACAATAACAGTGTAAGGGCCTGCAGGTAAATCAGAAGCCGTTTGGGTAGTTTGCGATCCTGGCCCGGTCCATAAATAATCATATTGGGGTAACCCACCTGTAGCAATAACAGTAGCACTTCCCGTGGAGTCTCCATTGCATTTTGGTTTTATATAAGAGATAAAACTAATAACCGGCCCCGGTATATCAGGGACATTAGAACTTGTTGTGATTGTGCAGCCATTAAAATCAGTAACCGTTACATTATAAGTGCCGGCAGTTATATTGGTAATAATTGCAGTAGTGAGCCCTGATGGAGCCCATAAATAAGCATATGAGAGAGTACCGCCTGTTACGCTTACTCCGGAACTGCCATTGGCATCACCACATGTACTGGAGTTAGAATTAGGAGTTAACACCATAGGTGTTGGTTCAATAACATTGAAACTTATTGATGCAGGACAACCATTCATGTCGGTAACAATTACCTGGTAAGTACCTGCTGAAAGGTTAGTTATGGTTGAGCTGTTGCCAACTGATGGTATCCAGGAGAAGGTGTATCCGGGTGTTCCACCTGAAACACTAATAGATATCTGACCATTGCTACCACCATTACATGATACATTTGTTAAAGAAACAAGGGAGATACTAATAGGGGAAGGTTGTGTTATTGTAGCTGAAGCTGTACTTGAACAACCATTATTGTCCGTTGTAGTTACTGAATATGTTTGAGCACATAAGCCGGTAGCAATGGCTGTTGTTTGTGCACCTGTATTGTTCCATAAATAGCTATATGGTACTGTTCCTCCGCCAGCCATTATTGTTGCAGATCCATTACAAGATAAATTACAGCTTACATTTGTTAAGGAAGTAATACCGGTGACTAAGCTACCCGGTTCATTAATTATTACAGAGGCAGAACCGATACAACCGGCTGAATCAGTAACAACCACTGAATAAGTACCTTCTATTAAATTGTTTATAAAAGTGGTATCCAGACCACCTGGTATCCAACTAATAGTATAGGGTAGTATTCCACCTAAAATATTCCCCTGGGCACTACCATCTGCAGCGCCTTTACAAGTTATATCTGTAGAAGTTATTGTAACAGCAGGAGCATTATTATCATTTACATTGGCAACTTTTGTAATACTGCAACCATGGTCATCAGTGATTAAAACTGTGTAAACACCAGCACTTAAGGTTGAAGCACAACTTGTTGTTTGTGAAGCAGAATCGTTCCATGAATAAACAAATGGTGGATAACCACCAATGGTTTGTGCACATGAGCTTCCTGTAGATGCACCACAATCGGAATTGGTGGTAATTGCAACTGCAAGCATTGTAGGTTCGGTAATTACTATAGAGCCGGTTGTGGTACAACCATGAGAATCTGTTATTTCCATATTATGGGTACCGGCACATAGTGAAGTGGCAGTAGAAGTAGTTTGTAAAGAAGGAGTCCACACGAAATTATAAGGGCCGGTACCTCCTGTGTAAATAACGGTTGCTTGGCCATCACATACACCATAACAAGTTGCATTGGTATTGTTGATTGTGGCAATAAGCGGATCCGGCTCACTGACACTAAGATTAGTGGCTGCAGTACAACCATTACCATCGGTAGCGGTAACAGTGTAACTATCCGGGCAAAGATTATTTGCTGATGCCCCTGTGATACCACCAGGACTCCATGTAAAATTGAAAGGAGCTGTACCTCCGTTTATATTGGCTAAAGCATACCCATCACAAGCACCATTACAGGAAACATTACCTGAAGAGGTGATGCTAATTGTTAATGGAGCAGGAGTGGTGATGGTTGCAGTTGCCGTTGCAGAACACCCATTTGCATCAACGGTGGTAACAGTGTATGTGCCGGCACACAATGAAGTAGCTGTGGGTGTTGCCTGATTGTTGCTATCGTTCCATAAATAAGTGATAGGGCTTGCACCCATAGAAAGAGTTACTGTAGCTGTTCCATTACACAATCCATTGCAGGTAATGTTTGTTGTGCTTACAGTTGCTGTAATTGCAGGAGGATTATTAAGCGTTATATTTCTTACTGCAATACAGCCTTTTGTATCGGTAACCTGTAGAGAATAAGAACCAGCTGCAAGTCCTGTCAGACTGCTTGTGGTGGCCCCACCAGGTGACCACAAATAAGAATAAACAGGGGTTCCACCATTTACTGTTATAGTAATAGTTCCATTAGAGGAACCATAACATAAGGGATTTGTGGATGAATATGCAGTTGTAAGTGTTGGCGGTTCAGTAATTGTTGCAGAAATGGTAGCTACACAACCATTTACATCTGTTGCTGTGAGTGTATAGGTTCCGGCAGTGAGGTTTGTGGCAGTAGGTAATGCCTGGCCGTTAGACCATAAGTAACTATACGGACTGGTTCCACCACTAACTGCCGATGTTGCATACCCGTCATTTTGACCATTACAGGAAACGTTGGTAATAGTTGAGATGGTCGCTACCGGCCCAGCTTGATTATTTACTGTTACAGGTATGCTTTGAAAACATCCATTACTATCAGTTACTGTGACTACATAGGTATTAGATGTAAGTCCTGTTGCAGTGGCAGTTGTTTGAATGGGATTTGTATTCCATGAATACGTATATGATCCAACTCCTCCTGTTGCATTTACTGTTGCTGAACCATTTGACTGGTTACAATTAGCATCAGTATGAGTTTCTGTTAATGTTATTGCCAGTGGTTCATTAATGATTGTAGTTTCTGTTTTTATACAACCGTTAGCATCAGTAATTGTGCAGGTATAGGTACCTGCAGTTAAACCTCCCGCTGTTTGCGTTATTTGCGATGTTGGGTACCATAAATAAGTATAAGGAGCAGTTCCGCCAGTTGCGTTAACAGTAGATAATCCATTGTTAAGTCCGTTACAAATGAGTTCTACATTGGTAAATGAAGCTGTAATGCCCGGAGGGTCAATAATAGCAGTAGTTGCAGTTGCAATGCATCCATTTATATCGGTAACGGTAATAGTATACGTAGCCGGTGCTAGATTTATTGCAGTAACAGTAGTTTGATTCGAAGGACTCCAGGAATAGGAATAAGGTGGTGTTGCTCCGGTGCTCATTGAAACAGTGGCATTTCCATTATTAGCACCAGCACATGTAGGGTTGTTGCTTGAGGATATGGAGGCTGTTCCACCAGGTGTTGTGCCAACAGTAACATTTGCCATCTGATTACATCCTTTAGCATCTGTAACGAGTACTAAATAATTTCCGGCCGTTATATTGCTTACTGTTGAGGTTGTTTGTCCTCCTAAAGTCCATAAATAGAAGTAGGGAGATGTAGCACCAGAAGCAGTAATAGTTGCAGAACCATTTGCAGCAGTACATATAGCATTAGTTGACGATGTTGTTAATGTTAGTAAGGTAGGTTGCGTGATTGTAACCGCAACATTTACGGTACATCCATTAGCATCTTTAACAACTACAGGATGTGAGCCGGCAGATAAATTAGTAAATGATGAACTGGCTACAAAAGCGCCTCCATCAATTGAGTAAGTGTATCCAAAGGTGCCTCCTGTTGCAGTTATTGACACTGACCCATTACTTCCCCCAAAACAATTAATGTTTGTTTGTGAAACTATAGAACCACCAAGAACAGATGGTTGTGTAATTGTAACCGGCACAAGAACCGTACAGTCATTGCTGTCCTTGGCAGTTATAGTATAGGAACCAACGGCTAAGCTACTAAATGTTCCTGTGGATCCAAACGCTCCTCCATTGAATGAATAAGTATATGGCGCAACAGAACCGCTAGCTGTAACGGTCACACTACCGTCATTTCCACCGTAGCAACTAATATTATTTTGCGCGGAAATGTTAACCGTCAATCCACTCAAATCATTAATAACGGCTGTTGTAGAGAACAAACAACCATTAGCATCCTGTACTGATACAGGATATGTATTTGCTGCTAATCCGTTGTATAGAGTAGTTGTTGTAAAAGCACTTCCGTTTACTGAATAAATATAAGGAGCGGTGCCACCTGTAGTAGCGCCAATAGAAATAGAACCATTACTTGCACCACAGGATGAACTTGTAGTGGAAATAGATAAAGCAGTGGGTCCGGGAGTATCAACCAAAAAAGGATTAACAGTATATACGCATCCGTTTGCATCTTTTACAATAATCGGATAAGTTCCGGCTGCTAAACCTGCATAATTAACGGTAGAAGTAAAACCACTTCCATTGAATGAATAAGTATACGCTGGTGTTCCGCCCGTAGTAGACCCCAGTATGATAGTTCCATTGCTATTACCACAGGTAGGATGAGTGATAACAGTAGAAAGTGCAGTAGGCCCCGGAGTATCGGTAAGAGTAGCTGAGGTGCTGAATGTACATCCGTTTGCATCTTTAACAACAATAGAATAGGTGCCCGCAGCCAATGAAGAATAGGTAGTAGTGGAGGTGAAGGCACTTCCAGCAAAAGAATACGTATAAGCAGCAGTACCACCGGTGACGGTACCTAAAACAACTGAACCATTGGAAATACCGCAAGTGGTATTGGTTAATGTTGTGGCAATTGCAGTTGGGCCTGGTGTATCGGCAACGGTGGCTGTAGTATTAAATGTACATCCGTTAGCATCTTTCACAATAACATTATAAGTACCAGCCGCAAAACTAGTATAACTTGTTGTAGAGGTAAAAGCACTTCCATTAACTGAATAGGTATAAGGCCCAACTCCTCCTGTAACTGCACCAATATTAATAACCCCATTTGAAAGCCCACAGGTAGAGTTAACTGTAGTAACAGTAAGGGCAGTAGGCACTGGAAAATTGACGACAATTACTGTAGTAGCAAAAGTGCAACCGCTGTTATCTTTTACAACAACATTGTATGTTCCTGCAAGCACTCCCGGATAAGAAGTATCGGCAGCGTATGGGCTCCCATTAAATGAGTAGGTATAAGGAGCAGTTCCTCCGGTGACGGCCTCAATGGTAACAGTTGCATTGCTCTGGCCACAGGTAGCACTTGTTGAACTTACTGTTAAACCAGTAGGACCACTGTTGCTGTTTACAAGAGCAGAAGTAGTATATGTACAACCATTGGCATCCTTTACCACAACCGTATAAGCACCTTCGGCAAACCCATTATAGTCCGTGGCTCCGGTGAAGGAACTTGAATCTACGGAATAAGTATAAGGCCCGGTCCCGCCTGTAACAGCGCCTAAATTAATTGTACCATTGCTTGCTCCACAATTGGAATTGCCCGTGGTGATTGCAATAGCAGTAGGGCCAGGAGTATCAACAATAGTAGTTGTGGTAGAATAAGTACAACCGTTAACATCTTTTACAATAACAGTATAAGTTCCGGCAGCAAAGCCTGTATAACTTGTTGTCGAGGTAAAAACGCTTCCATTTACAGAATAAGTATAAGGCGCTGTTCCCCCTGTAACTGCACCAATGTTAATAACACCATTGGATGTACCGCAAGTAGAATTTACTGGTGTTACTGATAAAGCGGTGGGACCTGGAGTGTTGGTAACAGTTGCCGTAGTGGTATATATACAACCATTAGCATCTTTTACAACAACAGTATAAGTGCCAGCAGCTAATCCGGTATAACTTGTGGTGGCCGTATATGCACTTGAATTAAATGAATAAACATAGGAAGCTGTACCACCGGTAACTGTACCAATATTAACAACGCCATTTGCATTACCACATGTAGAATTTACCGTTGTGGTGGCTAAAGCTGTAGGTCCGGGGGTATCGCTAACAAGAATGGTTCTTGTATAGGTACAACCATTAACATCCTTTACAATAATAGTATATGTACCGGCAGCAAAACCAGTATAACTTGTTGTTGAGGTAAATGCACTGCCATTCACAGAGTAAGTATAAGGTGCTGTTCCTCCTGTAGTTGCGCCAATATTAATTACACCATTGGATGCACCGCAAGTAGAATTAACTGATGTAACTGTCAATGCTGTTGGGCCTGTATTAGTTGCCACAGTAGTTGTAGTAGTATATGTACATCCATTGGCATCCTTTACAACTACAGTATATGTTCCGGCAGCAAGACCTGTATAACTTGTTGTTGAGGTAAATGCACTGCCATTAAATGAATAAGTATAACCCGCTGTTCCTCCTGTAACAGCACCCAATGTTACCGACCCATTGCTTTGATTACAACCGGTGTTAACTGGAGTTGTTACAATGGCAGTAGGTGGTGAAAATACATTAACCGTAGATGTGGTAGTTGAAGCACAGCCTGCAGTTGTAGTAACGGTATGGGTAATTGTATATGTGCCTGCTGTTGAATAGGTAACTCCGGACTGATTGTTTGAAGTGGATGTTGCAGGGCTTGCACCACTGCCAAAGTTCCAGGAATAGGTATAACCGGCACCACTGGAACCGGTATTAGTAAAAGAAAAACTATTACCACTTAAACATTGGTTAGTAGATTGTGTAAATGTAGAAGTTGGCTGAGGATTAATAGTAATAGTATAAGTAACTGGCAAACCGGTACATCCACTAAGTGTGGGGGTAACGGTGATGGTTGCTGTTATTGGGTTTGCTGTTGTGTTTGTACCGGTAAATGATGGTACATTTCCTGTTCCGCTGGCAGCAAGCCCAATTGCTGTATTTGAATTTGTCCAGGTATAACTGGCGCCAGCGGGTGTACTTGAAAATGAAGAAGCCGCTACAATTGTTCCTGCACATTGATTGATATTTGCCGGAACTGTTACAACGGGTTTTGGCTTAACAGTAACAACAACCTGATCAGTAGATGTACAACCAGTGGCTGTTGCTGTGGTGGTAACAGTATAAGTGGTGGTGATTGCGGTAGATCCTGTATTGGTTAATGTTACAGTTGGATTTGCAGAAGTACTACTACTAAGGCCTGTTGTAGGTGACCATAAATAAGTGTTACCAGAAGTAGCAGCAGCTCCTATTGAACCACTGGCTCCAGGGCATAGTGATATATCAGCTCCGGCATTAGAGGTAGGCGATGCGTTTGTTGTAACAGTTACTGTATTACTTATTGCACAAAGGGTAGATGTATTGGTAACAGTGACAGTATAAGTTCCTGCAGCTAATCCGGTTGCAGTTTGTGTTGTTTGTCCGCCAGGTGTCCAGGAGTATGTGAATGTTCCTGCTCCAATAGGTGTAGCAGTTGCAGTACCGGTAGATTGACCAACACAGGTTGGGGTGCTTGCCATAGTTGGTTCGCAACATGCACCCTGGGCCGGTAAAATAAAAGGAGGGTCGCCACCGCAAGCCACATTAGTCCATGAACCGGATTCTCCATCACCACTTGTATTAACGGTTATACTTAGATCCGATCCGGGAGAACAGGTAGACTTCACTGTTAAATCCCAACAAAAAGTCCAGTTTAAATTAGTTCCAGAACAATTGTCACCATAGTTGTTTGATGCATCGGTTCCACCGGAAACTGTTTCAAAATAAAATCCGGGTCCAAAGCCGGTTCCTAAACCTGTATTAGAAAAGTACCATGCTCCGTCAAAGCCAGGACCTGAAAGATTTTGACAAGTAGCAGCCGGAGCGGTATTAGAGATTGTACCTGTCCATCCTGAACCCATAGAAATTTGTACCCCATGAAACCAGTTTGTATTTTCCTGGCTATAACTTGTTACGGTATAACAAAAGTGGACAACCTGCCCTGGTGTATATGCACTATTTACCGGGAGAGGGCTTGCTGTCAGATTGGCTACTCTTACACAATTATTGCAATCAATATCATTATCAACCGATAAATTGAAGTTACCGGTACTGGTTGCGTTATTTCCACTCACTTGTATATAGTATGTTTGACCAATTGTAATTTGAGTGAAACTGGCGGTAAGGTTTCCTGAAGAACTTCCAATACCGCATCCCCATGCCTGCAGAGAAGAGCAAGTTCCTGTCCATAGCCCAATATTAGGTGTAGCCAAAGCGGGGGCTCCTGGGGTAATGTTTATATTTATAGTAGTTCCGGTGGCAACAAAAGAATACCATACATCAAGAGCAGGCGCAGCCTGATCGGCTGCTCCGCCCTGGCAGTTTAATATACCTACAGCAGGGTTTGTAGCCGTTGCACTAGCGGTTGTTCCTGAAACAGTAACGGGATTTCCATTTTGCAATCCACCAGTGCAGGATCCCGGGGTAGGTAATGATCCTAAACTTTGGGCAGTATTGCAATTATCGTTAGCAGGTTGGGCAAATACATTGAGATTAACAAACGTAGTTAATGTGACAAGGGTAAGTAATGTTTTTTTCATGCAGGGTTCAAAGAGGATGAATTAGTGTTTTTCATAACCAAATAGTTTATTTTTCAAGCGGGCTTAGTTATGTTTAGTAGAAGCAATATGGTATTCCAGGATAAAGTTATTAGCTCCTAAAGCAAAAATCGGTTCTTGACGTCCGGCATCAAAATTTTCAGGATAATCAATCGGGTTAATCAAACAGCC
The DNA here is from genome assembly GCA_023251835.1 of Bacteroidota bacterium. GTDB lineage: Bacteria > Bacteroidota > Bacteroidia > 2-12-FULL-35-15 > 2-12-FULL-35-15 > 2-12-FULL-35-15. Next base: position 21,691 of record JAHEXZ010000073.1, read on the forward strand.
ACTTTTCAAAATTTCTGAAGCAGATAATAATTCCACTTTAACACCTGATTTAAAAACAATTGTATTTCGTTTATCACGAAGTCGATGGTTTTTCATATCAGAATTGTTTAGAGCGTTAATGTAGGGTTGAATATTTGAAACACTGCCATTATCGGTGATGACGTAGGTTTGTTCATTTACTTCTTTTTGAACCAGAGAGTTAGCTGTTGGAGTGTTGGTTTCTGTTTTCTGTGCCCACAAAGGTTTGTTGATAAAGGCGAGAAGGGAGGCTATTAAAATAGACTGTAAAAATACTTTTTGCATGATGTTAATTTTTTATATACAAGATGTATGGAGATGTATTAAACAAATATAAGGTTGCCTCGGAATTATTGGCTGATAAATTTAAAAATTCATAGATAAATATAAAAAAAGTATAGACAAATACCAAAAACTCGCAAACTAATTAAATAAAGCCCCCTCAAGTTGTTGATAAAACAGTGCTTGAGGGCTTTGTTTATGTCACCCAAAAGATGAATATAGTGGTATCTAACTCGCTATCATGGACAAAATTATACAATCCTCTAAAAACATCACGCCTTATGGCGGATTAAATTTCATTTATCAAACTACGAACCTCTATGGGCTTGATAAATTCATTAATGATTTGATTGGCTATCGCAGTGTATTAGCGCAATATTCATACTCCGATAAGTTTTATCATTGTTTGGCAATGCACTTACACACTCTTACTCACCGAATTTGAACCATATAGAGCGATTATGGAAGTTTTATAAAAAGGAAATTTTATACGATACCTACTATGAAAAATTTATTGATTTTAAAAATGCGACTATTGCATTTTTTGAAAATATCGAAATACACAAGGAGCAACTCTTGTCTTTGTTATACATTAAACGGGATAAATTTCCGCAATCCAGCCCACACTCTTCGACAGGCTCAGAGTGACCCGTGTGCCAGTCATACTGAGCTTGTCGAAGTATCTGGGTTGGCCATTTTGAAATATAACAATGCGGAAATTTATCCCGTGCACAGTATAAAAGATAATTTCTATTTCCCTATTGAAAATTTTTCCATAACCTAAGTTGGTTTGGTATACATTAGGAAGAAGAGTTAAGACGGTCATTCTTCTCTCAATAGTTCCCAAACCACATCGCTTTCAAATCCCTTGGAAATAGCATATTTAGCTACTTTGTATGTATGTATTTGTGTTTTTTTTCCTTTGATTTCTTTATTCTTTTTTTCGATTAATTGTTGTAAAGTTTTGATATATTCGGTATCGTTAATCTCCTGCATTGCCTTTTTAATACAATAATCAGAGATATTTCTTTTTTTTAGTTCTGTTTTTATTTTTATCCGTCCCCACTTTTTTATTCTGAATTTTCCACCGGCATAGCTTTTAGCAAAACGTTCTTCGTTAAGAAAATCATTTGTAATCAAATCTGCAATTATATTTTCAACATCATTGGAATATAGTCCCCATTCGTAAAGTTTATTACGCATTTCCTGCTGGCAACGTTCCTGGTATGCGCAGGATTGCTGGGCTTTGATTAATGCCTGCTGAGGTGTGAGTTTTTTCTTCTGTTTGTTTTCTATATCCATTGATAATATTAAATAGTGTATTCTATGATTAGTATAGTATGAAAAAATTTTATAATTAAATCATTCCACGAGCCTTTAATTCCAGGTATTTATTAATTGTATTAACGGATAATTTTTCAGGGTCTGTTAGAATACTCTGAATACCGTATGTTTCAAGTTCTTTTACGATTAACTTTTTCTCATAAGCAAATTTCTCAGCAATGGTTTTATTATAGACTTCTTCGGTTGTAAGTGCAGGTTGATCAATTAACGTTTTTAGCTCTGTATTTTCAAAGAATAACACTACCAATAAATGATCTTTCGCTAATCTGCGTAAATATTTTAGCTGTCTGTGCAAGCCTGAAAGGCTTTCAAAATTAGTATATAACAGTAATAAACTTCGCTGGTTTATTTTTGTCTTAATATTTCCGTATAACTTTTCAAAGTCACTTTCAAGATATCCTGTTTTCTGGTTGTATAATAATTCCAATATTTTTTGCAGTTGTGCATTTTTTCTATCGGCTGGTAAAATGGATTGTACTTTGTTGGAAAAAGTGATAATTCCGGCTTTGTCCTGCTTAAGCATGGCGATATTGGAGATAACAAGACTGGAATTAATGGCATAATCCAACAGGCTTAGTCCTGCAAATGGCATTTTCATTATACGTCCCATATCAATAACCGAATATACCTGTTGTGATTTTTCATCCTGGTATTGATTGGTCATAAGTTTGTTTTTGCGTGCTGTTGCTTTCCAGTTGATGGTACGAAATTCATCACCCGCAACGTATTCTTTAATTTGATCAAACTCTGCATTATTACCAATTCTGCGAATTTTTTTTATCCCTGAATTGGTCAAATAATTTGAAATAGCCAACAGCTCATATTTACGCATTTGTAAAAATGAAGGATATACAGGCACTATAGCATCCTGAGAAAAGCGAAACCTTCGTTGAATAAATCTGATTGGGCTTGTTACAAAAATATTAAGAGCGCCAAAACTGTACTCTCCGCGTTTAACAGGGTGAACATTATATTCCAATGTTTTATTCTTACCGGCTCCGATGGATAATTTGAATTTTGTATCACGTGCCTGAAACTGAAAAGGTAATTCATCAATAACAGTAATTTCTGCACTAAATAAGTAGCGGTTTTCCAAATAAATCTGTATTGGATTATCGTCACCATTGGAAAGTTTATCCATAGTGTTTCGTCTGCCAAAAAAGCCATTTTTATTTGTGTACAGTATTAGTATATCAACCAATATAAGTACAGGTATAAGAAATAAACCGTACTCAGAAAAGGGTATAAAAAAAGAATAGAAAAAGCTGATAACAAGCAGCACCGCTTCACCGGCTATTATATAATATAGCAGGTTAGTAAAATAAACAGATTTTAAGAAGAAATTTTTCTT
>JAHEXZ010000008.1 GCA_023251835.1 Bacteroidota bacterium
TTTTATTATTAAAAGATTCAAAAGCTTCTTATGCTATTGAAGGTGAATATCCACTACAAAACAGGGCGCAGCGTTGGGGACGTGCAATTGGACAGGCAGGGCAAAAGTCATTAAGTAAAACTAAACCACTATGCACTGAAAGTGCATAGGTTGGGGTAAAGAAAGAATGAAATTCTTTCTGCAAGCTTAAAAATGGTTAATTTGCAGAATGGAAAACAAGCAAAGATACAATGGGCATACTGTTTCAAGGCTTACAGTTCACCTTGTTTGGGTCACAAAGTATCGGTACAAAGTTTTAGAAGGTGACATAAAAATTCGATGCCGAACATTGATAAAACAGATTTGTGATGCTGAAGATATTTCGATTTTGTCTGGGGTTGTGAGTACTGACCACATTCATTTACATATTGAGTATTCTCCTAAAAAAAGTGTAAGTGATATTGTGAAAAGGTTGAAAGGAAGAACCTCCAGACGGATTCAAGAAGAGTTTCCAAACATAGGGGAAAAGTATTGGGGTAGGCACTTTTGGGCGATAGGATATGGAGTTTGGAGTACTGGAAACATTACAGATGAGATGGTTCAACAATATCTTGAGCACCATAGAAGTCCATCAAATATTGACAAAGACACAATTATACTGGAATAAAAAATTTGTAGAAACTGAAAGTCTTGCACTAAAGTGCATAGTTTCAACTAACGAACTGAAACAATGAAACCTACGCTTACTGAGAAGTTTCATGTAAGTATGATTGGTTATTTTGGCTCTTATGCAACAGGACAACAGACGGATAGCAGTGATTTGGATTTAAAAGAACGTATCAAAGATTCTATTCTTAAACAAGTCCGATACATTTGAGCCCGGCTAAGCGAGATATTATTTTATACCTGGAAGACATAGAACTTTCCATGAAAAGGGTTCAGGAATATATTGATAGCTACAAACTATTTACCCAAAAATCAAAATGATCTAAGTGAAATATTGAAATGCAAACGATTGAAACGAAAATAAAAGCAGCAGGATTTTATATCCGAAATTTTTAAAAATACCTGTTTTTTTTATCGTTTGTGATTAATTTTTAATTTTACACCTTAAAATTTCCAAATAAACGCAAACAAAATAAACTTCTTTTCAAAATAGCAAAAATAACCTATACAACTCATGAAAAAAATCACAGTTCTTTTATTGGCAACACTACCTGTTTTTTCCGGATTTTCCCAATCTTCCAAAGTGGTAAATGCCATCAACTATTTAAAAGATTATAATTCTACCAAAGACCCTGAATCATTGCAAAAAGCAAAGGAAAATATTGATCTGGCTTCTGAAAATGCGGATACAAAAGACAAGGCAAAAACACAAGTGATTAAAGGTCAGGTATATATGACTATTTATGAGGCCAATAAAAAAATACAGGAAGATAAACTGATGAGCGTTGCTGACCCCAATAAACGCACTTTTGCTGCACTTCAAAATACTCCTACTACAGAGCTTGGAATTGCTTACCAGGCATATACAAAAGGAAAAGCCCTGGATGAAAAAAGCAACTATACAGCCGAACTGAGAAATATGGCCAATATTTCTATTTATTATGACAATACCGGAAGGTCATTTTATAATGCGAAAAAATATCAGGAAGCATTAGCTGCATTTGAAAGTGCTTACGAAATAACTAATACCGATACTACACTTCTTTACTTTTGTGCTACCTCGGCTGATTTAGCTAAAGATTACCCTAAAGCAGTTAACTATTATAAGAAAATGCTTGCCATTAAACAGGGGCAGGGTGCAACTTATTCTTCATTGATGAATGTATATTTGGCAATGAAAGATACTGTTTCAGGGATGGATATATTGAAAAAAGGAAGACAATCCTATCCTAATGATATTAACTTAGTTATAAGTGAAACCAACTATTTTTTAAGGGTTAATAAAAGCCAGGAAGCTATCAACAATTTAAACATTGCCATTCAGGCTAAACCCACTGATGCTAATTTATACCTTGTAAGAGGCAATATTTATGATAATCTTGCAAATCCAAAAGATGCAAGCGGAAAAGATATTGAAAAACCTAAAGATTATTCAAACTTATTGGGATTAGCAGAAACAGATTATAAAAAAGCTATTGAATTAAAACTTGATTACTTTGATGCATTATACAACCTGGGAGTATTATACAATAACCAGGGAGTGGAGCTCAATAAACAGGCAGATAAAATTACTGACCAAAAGAAATATGAAGCTGCCAATACATTGGCAACAGCACAGTTTGCCAATGCATTGCCGGTTCTGGAAAAAGCTTTGGAATTAAATCCTAAAGACAGGAATACAATGATTGCATTAAGGCAAATTTATATGCGTATGCAATTGACAGACAAGCTGAAAGCTATCAATGATAAGTTGAAAAGTTAATACTTCTCATATTTTGTGATTAAAGAAAAGGCGTTTCTCACCGGAGCGCCTTTTTCTTTTAACCGAGATTTTGCAGTTGAAAACGGCAAAGTGTGCCGAATTGTGTGCTGCATCGCTGCGGAACAGGGATTTTTCCGCTGAAAAATCCGGGTTTAATGTGGAATTTATTACCTGGCAATAAAATGGTGAGGTTAAAAAAACAAATTTTAAAACCTTACGATGAAAAAAATACTGGTTTCAACCGATTTTTCAGAGGCATCTCACAAGGCATTGCGTTATGCTGTTGAGTTTGCAAAAACTATTCAGGGTAAAATTGTATTATTTCATGTTTTTACTCCTGCTGTAGTTCCGGTTACTGATGTCCCATGGACAGTATTACCCGGCCCTACAGAGGTAACTGATGAACCTATGGAGCTTTTAAAAAAAGAACTACAATTGTTTACGAATAATCTTGAAGTACCTGCCGAATGTTATACTACAGAAGGAGATACAGTAGATAAGATTATTGAATTGGAAGAAGAGGAAAAACCAGACTTTATAGTCATGGGTATGAAACCGGCCGGGGTGTTAAGAGAATATTTGATTGGAAGTGTGGCTACGAGTGTTATCAGAAAAAGTCAGATACCAGTATTACTTATTCCTGAATTGTATCTCTTGAAAAAAATTGAACAAATTGTATTTGCCTGCGATTATAAAATAGACGATGTTACTATATTGAGTCCTGTTAAAGAAGTGGTTAAACTTTTTAATGCCCGGTTAATTATATTAAATATTGCAAAACAAACAGAGGATATTGATGAAGATAAAACAAAAACAGGAGTTATCCTGGAAAACTATTTTGCAGATACCAAACATATATTTCATTTTGTTGAAGATAATAATCTTCTGAATGGACTGAATAATTTTATTGAACAAAATAAAGTGGATATGATAGCTACTGTTGGGCATCATCATAATTTAATTGAAATATTATTTAGGAAGGATACAAACCGGAAAATAGCTTTTCATACAATTGTGCCTTTATTTATTGTGCCTGTTATCACAGTTTGAGGATCAGTATTAGTGAATTTAACTGCCTTTGCTATCGCCCTGTAATATTCCATATATTGTAAAATAATATATTTAACATAATATTTATTATAAGACAACATGTGTGCAAAAAAACCGAAATATATACTTCAGCTGAATGAGTTTGCAAAACTTACAAACTCATTCGCTCAGTATAATTTGCGGGAGTTAAAACTCTTAGCAATTTTTAGTAATTCCGTCCGCCACGAAAGCGTGAACGTGAACCGGTACGAGCATTATGTTCATATTCATGCGGCAACCTTGATCGGTTGTTTCTGTGGCTTAGCCGTGAGTATCTTAAATGCTCGGGTATAGTACTATGCCTTTGGCTGCTTCCGTATGCATCATAATACTCGGGGCTGTATTCATTCCATGGAGCAGCCCAACTTCTTCTACGGGTGGTTTCCCTGTAAAATTCTGGTTCGTACTCCCCACCCATGGCTTCAACATCTCTATAATTCATTTCGTTATAGAATTCCGGGTCAAATTCATCACGAACAGATTCACTCCCCCTACGGCCAATATCATCATAAAATTGTGGGCCGTATTCTTCAAATGCAGCTTCACTGCTCCTCCTCCTGCGTTCTGCTTCGCTATAGAATTCCGGTTCATATTCTTCACGAAAAGCTCTCCGTTTCATCCTTGGGCTTTCTCTCTGTTCTTCTTCCACAGGAGCAAATTCTGGCCTTTCTGAACGAGAACCTCCTTTGCCACGGCCGTTAAAACTTTGGATAGAACCAGAACTTCCAGATGGTCTGCGATGGTGATTATCTGTATAACCGTTCCATCTATTTTCATTTCTTCTTGATTTTTTCATTAAATAAATAGGTATAATAAGTTTTTAATAAAATGTGATAGTATAAAAATTGATCCTCTCAAATCCAAACTATAAATATACCAGCTAAAGTAGTGGGCATTAAATTTCCCATATCAGGTAAAATCAGAAAAAATTATTTTAAGGCAGATGAAAAAGTAGCCATTCTCCATAGATTTTGTCTTTGAAATATAATGAGTACAAATTCCCGGAAGTTGATTACAGGTAAGGAAAACAAATGTAGAACTAACTCACCAACTATAAAATGGAAAGAAAAACGGTTTGGTATTTAGGTTAATTATGGTTTTGGGGTATTATTTGCGTGCTACAAGCGAAATAGAGCCTATAATATTTTTTTGTTTTCCTGAAGTTTCTTTGTATGTAATATTATAGACATAGGTATCAGCAGGCATTACATTTCCATTATTATTCATTGCTCCGTTCCATCCTTCGGAAATATCATTTGTTTTAAAAATTTGTTTTCCCCATCTGTCGAAAATAAGCATTTCAAAGCCTTCCTGAAGGATGCCATAAGAGTATATGTTAAAAATCTCATTATGTTCATTTTTATTGGGTGTGAATGCATTTGGTATATATAAAGTAACAATATCTTTTACATTAACAAGGGAGGTAACTGAATCAATGCATCCGTCAGCATTGGAAGCATATAGCGTAACCGTGTAGGCACCCACATCGGTATAGGTATGTTCAGGCTGCTGCTCAATGGAAGTTGCGGAATCACCAAAACTCCATAACCATTGTGTAGCATATAGTGAAGTATTTGAAAAGTATGCTGTAGAAGCTATGGCGTCAATACCATCAGGAGAAACACTAAAATCAACAACAGGCTGAGGGAATACAGAAATCATACAGTAGATGGAGTCAGAGGTAGAACAACCCGGGCCTGAGGAGGCGGTTAAAGTTACGGTATAACAGCCAGGTGTGGGATAGAGATGTGATACGGCTATGCCTGAACCTGTTGATCCGGATTCGCCAAATTTCCAGGCATAGGTTGCTCCTGTATTTCCTGTGGTATCGGCTGTGAAGTCAACAGTTAGCTGGTCACAACCAGAAAGTGTATCTCCGGTAAAATTAACTGTTGGTGGAGGGAAAGTAGTAACAATGGCAATAGCAGTATCAGAACATGTTCCGGTTGTTCCTATAACAGCGTAGGTTGCCGGAACACCGCTGGCTAAGATAGTTGCGGTAGTATCACCCGTTGACCAGAGGTAGCTGGTTGCCCCGGTTGCTGTTAATACGGCAGGTACCCCATCACAGGTAAGTGCAGAATCAACAGTAATAGGGCAATCTACAAAACAAGCCGGAGGGGCATTAAAGGTTTTAGTTATGTTGCAGTTGGTGTCGTTTGAGAAAACAGCAATGACAGTACATGGGTTGCCATCAGCAGGTAATCCGGAAAGAGAATAAGTTACAGAGTCGGGGTTAAATGGTGCATTAAAAACCTGGGTTGCGCCATTACAACTGTTGCTGATAGTTAATGTTCCTGTTGAAGGAGCTGCATTATAAGCCACAATTCCCGTAAGATCATATATATTAGCAGGGCTCATACAGCCTCCGGGAATGGCAGTTAAAGAATCCATGGAACAAACAATATTGCAATTAGTTGCACCGGTTCCACCAGTTTGAACAAGTGAGATGTTAGTTACCTGGTTGGAATAATTAGTTATTAACAACACATATACTTCTCCTACAGTTGCATTTGGTATAGTTCCGTTTTCATTTGATGAAGATGAGTAACTGCAGGCAACAGATGTACCAGTCAATCCCGAAGCACAGGCGGCAGAAGAAGAGGTAAATGGCCCCCATATTACAAAATCTATATCTACATTGGCAGAATTTGTCATATTTAGGTCGATGTTACCTGTTGTAGCAACCTGTAAATAAAACCAGGCAGGATTTGGCTGAGTAAATAAACATCCATAGTTAGGGCCTACGGGAGCAGTTGTGTTTTGTGAAGCAGGAAAAGTAGCAGTACCTGCAGCAGTACAGAAAGGGCTTGCCGTAGAACAATCACTACCCTGAGAGTACATAGTGACAGGAAGCAAGGCGCTTAAGACAAAAACAATAATTACTATTTTTTTCATTTATAGTTTAAATGTGATCAAGAAAAGTATTTAAAAAATATCTGATGACAGATGAATAAAGCTATCAATTAGTTGCACTTAGTTTTATAAAAAAAATTACACATTAAAAACTAATAAAATATACTTCTATTCATTTTTCTTTTATAATTTAGTGCCCGAAAAATTTTTTTTTGTAAAAGTATAAAATAATCTGATATAAACATGAAAGTAACTGTAGTAGGAGCTGGAAATGTTGGTGCAACCTGTGCTGATGTTATTGCTCAAAAGGAACTGGTAAATGAAGTGGTTTTGCTTGATATAAAAGAAAACTTTGCAGAAGGTAAAGCTTTGGATATATGGCAAACAGCCCCGGTAAATTTGTATGATACCCGTGTAACCGGGTCAACAAATGATTATTCAAAAACTGCCAAGTCGGATGTAGTGGTAATTACATCAGGTCTGCCACGTAAACCGGGTATGAGTCGTGATGATCTTATTTCGACCAATGCTGGTATTGTAAAAGGAGTGACGGAAAATATTTTAAAGTATTCTCCGGATGCTATAATTATTATTGTTTCCAATCCATTGGATGTAATGACCTATTGTGCTTATTTAACAGCAAAGGTTGATTCAAGAAGAGTATTTGGTATGGCTGGTATTCTTGATACCGCTCGTTACCGTGCATTTTTAGCTGAAGAGCTAAATTGCTCACCTAAAGATATACAGGCAGTATTGATGGGAGGCCATGGTGATACAATGGTACCTCTGCCGCGTTATACTACTGTTTCTGGAATTCCGGTGACTGAACTTATTAAAAAAGAACGCTTAGATGAAATCATTGACCGTACTAAAAAAGGTGGTGGAGAAATTGTTAATTTATTAGGTACATCAGCATGGTATGCTCCTGGAGCGTCTGCAGCGCAAATGGTAGAAGCAATTGTTCGCGATCAAAAACGTATTTTCCCGGTATGTGCATGGTTGCAGGGAGAATATGGATTAAAAGACATTTATTTGGGGGTTCCTGTTAAATTGGGCAAAAATGGGATTGAGCAGATTATAGAGCTTAAATTAAATGATAGTGAAACGAAACTTTTAAATGAATCAGCAAAAGCTGTGAAGGAAGTAATGAACGTTCTGGATACGATGAACAGCGCTTCAGTTATTAAATAATAGCCCTTTTATTTTTTATATAAAAAGCCGGATAGATTTTTATTTATCCGGCTTTTTTTCTTCTGTTCCTACTTCAAATGTATTGCCATTGATTTCAAAGACCTCGTTTAGCTGGGTTTTATATTTTTTGTTAAAGGTTTCATGACACCATATTTTAAATAATGGCATTTCATCGGGGCTAACCTGTTTAATGGCTTTGGCAAGCTCTTTCTGAAAAAGTGATGGGTCAAAACTCACTTTATCAAGTATATACATATACATTTCAATCATTAAGAATGTGTTGGAGTTAAAAATATTTTCTAAATTTTCCCGCAATATTTTGGTGTTCTTCAATCATAGAAATAATAAAATCTACTGATTCTTCATTATATCTGTCAGCAAGTTTTAATCGTTTTTGAAGTTGAGTAATGATTCTTTCATGATCTTTAAGCAGTTCTTTTATCATTTCTTTTGTGGGATAAATTCCAGACTCATTATTCATACATACAAAAAATATCAACTCTTTTACTGTTCCTCTTGAGAAATTTTCATCACTATTTTCTTCTTCCTTGTTTGTCATTATCAAGTAATCAATACTTGCTTCAATGAGTCTCAAAGAGTATTGAAGGTCAAATTTCAAACTTACCCTGAACTCTGAATCAGCTATCAATTGTAAATCTTTAGTCATAGTGTTTTTTCTTATCTTAGCTTTCCGACAAATGTATTTCTGCTTACAATTGGGTCAATATGGTTTTCGGTAATTTTAAGTTTTGAATAGTTCAAATGTTCCTCTTTATAGTTTATATTTGGTTAGTTCAAAAAAAGACGATGTGGAATGGAAAATTTCCAGGAGATAAAATGAAAATGGCCGATAACTATTGCAATCATAACAGAAGATAATGCCAACGTTCATAAAAAATATCCGACAGCTTCACATAGTAGAATTTGGTCAAGGTAATTTTGATGAGTGGTGTGTTTATTAATAGATGTTAATATTTTAAACTCTATTACAACCATTGCTGGCGCTTACAGAAATGACGCAGTGGAAATGGATATTTGGTTAACAGTAATTTATGGCGGAATGGTTGCTGAAGAAAAAAAAGCCAAAATGATTTTGAAAAAGAGAATTAAAAGATTAGGAATTCACCAGGTTATAATTGAAAATATGCAACCACATATTGCAGCAAACTTTTCAAGAGGAAAAAAGTGGAGAGAACTTGACGCTCTTGTGCGAGAACGAGGTTTTTGACATAACAGATAAAAAAATGGCAGCCAACGTAAGACGAAGGGATATATTATGGGTGAACCACTTGCAGAAAGTTTTATACTCTGTTATGGTATTAGTACATATTTATAAAAATAGTTAGAACAAATCAGGCACAGGAAGAGTCGTATTAAAAAAAACTGAAACCAGAAAAATGGCATTTTATGATCTGACAAAACAAGAAAGAGCCGAGTTAGTTTCTGTTGTAAAAACAGATATTTTTTGCGAACTGGCATCAGCACAACTTAAAAATATATAAAGTAACAAAAATGAAAACGGGTTAGCTCTAATTTTATGGTTCATTAAACCATTTATATCAACTAACGTCCAACAATAAAAACTACAAAAACTTTACAGACTATGAAAACGAATATAAAAAAACTCTCACTTATTGC
>JAHEXZ010000126.1 GCA_023251835.1 Bacteroidota bacterium
ACACCAAAGAGTTGACTGCTACGCTGCCATATTTACCTCTTTTGATACTAAGTTCCTGTTTTTATGTGTCATTTTCAAAGAGCTTTAAATATTTTTAATTTCCTACTCAATATGACTCGCACGCGGTCAGTCAGAGCTAGTTTACCCTGAGCAAAGTCGAAGGGAAGACTGTGGGTGGCATTTTGAAAATGAATCATATTTCTTTTGTTGAAGTTATTTTGAAAATTTTACTAAGCCAAATGCCGCAATAAAATTCTGCTCACTATTTTCTCCAAATCGAAATCCCGTCTCGATATACAATCAAAAATAAAAGCAGTGTGATGCTCGTCACACTCTAATTCTTTTATTCCTGCTAAAATTGCAAAGTAATTTTTGCTGTTTGAACTATTTCCGAACAAAATTTTAAAATTCTTTTACAAAAAATATGAAACTTTTTCCTGAAAATATCAGCACCTATGGGCAGGAAATTGACAACCTGTTTTGGTTAGTTTTAGTATTTGTGACCATTGCATTTGTCATCAGCCTGTTTATCCTTATTTATCCGTTAGTTAAGAATCATTATAAAAAAGTGAAGCGTGCAGAATATTTCACAGGAGAAAATAAAAAACATTTCCGTTGGGTAACAATTGCACTTATATTCCTTGCATTAAGCGATTTTGTGATTCTTTTTGCGGAACATCATACCTGGAATAAGATCGAAGAGAAACCAATACAAACCGATGTTCATTTAGGAATTACAGGCCGTCAGTGGAATTGGATTTTTTTATATCCTGGACCGGATGGAAAATTGTATACAGGTGATGACATTAAAGTAGATGAACAAAACAGCGAATTACACATTCCTGTGAATAAAAACATTGTTTTTGATCTCCGCTCCACCGATGTTGTTCATAGCTTTTTTGTTATAAATACACGTTTAAAACAAGATGTAATACCGGGACGCATGAATACGCGCTGGTTTAATATTACCAAGGAAGGAAGGTATGATATTTCCTGTGCGGAAATTTGCGGAGTTCTCCACTCTAAAATGAGAAATTTTCTTGTTGTAGAATCCGAGGAAAAATACAAACAGTTTCTTTCCTCTCTTTATGAAAAAAATACGGTTAGACCATAATATATAGGCAGAATTCATGGAACATTCAACACATCAACTTAGTTTCTGGCGCAAGTATCTTTTTTCCACTGATCACAAAACAATAGGCGCACAATATACTATTGTAGGTTTAGTAATGGCAGCAGTGGGAGGATTTCTTGCTTATGTTTTCAGATACAACCTTGCATACCCGGGAGAAAATATTCCTTTGTTCGGAGAGCTTGGTGCTCAACAATACAACACATTTGTCACCTGTCACGGAATGATCATGGTGTTTTGGGTGGCTATGCCTGTTTTGCTTGCCGGGTTTGGAAATTTTTTGATTCCGGTAATGATTGGAACAGATGATATGGCCTTTCCGACACTTAATATGATGTCGTTCTGGATATTCCTGTTAAGTGCAATTGTGCTTATGGCATCATTCTTTGTTCCTGGAGGGGCATTTGCCGGAGGATGGACAATGTATCCACCGCTTTCTGCCAATGGTTATATGAATACAGATCCTGATTTCTGGACTGCATTTTTTTCCGGAGGCAGCATGATGATCCTTGCTGTGGCACTTGAATTTATTGCAATGCTGATGGGGGGGATTAACTTTGTGGTAACTACTATTAATAAACGCGCCAAAGGAATGACCCCTTTCCGTATTCCTCTTGTTGTATGGTTTATTAATATTGCATCCGTTATTTTTATGTTTTCTGTTGGGCCTCTTGTAGCAGGAGCAGTAATGTTGTTGTTTGATATAACGGTTGGTACCGGATTTTACGATCCTGCCCGTGGCGGTGATCCTATTTTGTTTCAACACCTTTTCTGGTTCTTTGGCCATCCGGAGGTGTATGTTTTACTGTTACCTTCTTTAGGAGTATTGGGCGAAATAATTCCTGTGTTTGCGCGTAAACCTTTGTTCGCGTATAAGAAAATAATTTATCTCGCTATTTTTTCTGCAGTTCTTTCTGTTGTTGTTTGGGCACACCACCAGTTTATTGCAGGTATTGATCCTCGTATGGCTACGTTTTTTAGCATAGGAACAATTATTATCTCCATTCCTTTTGCAGGAATATTCCTTTCATTTATGGCTACACTCTGGGGAGGATCTATTCGTCCTACACTGCCTATGATGTGGGCGCTTGGCTTCATTGGATTATTCCTTATCGGTGGATTAACAGGGTTGTTCCTGGGTTCAAATACATTTGATATTTATGCACACGATACTTATTTCGTAGTAGCCCATTTTCATTATACACTCTTTCCAGATATATTTTTCGGTTTTTTTGCCGCATTTTATTACTGGTTTCCAAAGTTTACCGGAAAAACATTAAATGCAGGGCTCGGTAAAATTCATTTCTGGTTGACATTTATTTTCTTTAACTGTACCTTTTTTGTTCTTTTCTTTAATGGTCTGGCCGGACAACACAGAAGAATCAATGATTATTCAGCGTTCAGTAATATTATCCGGGAACCATATATCACTTTTGAAAAAGTAGCAACCGTCAGCGCTATTCTTCTTATCCTGACTCAGTTTGTTTTTCTGTACAATTTTATTACAAGTCTCAGAAAGGGCAAGAGTGCGGTGAAAAATCCATGGGATGCAAATACCCTTGAATGGGTTGCAGATTCTCCGCCACCTCACGGAAATTTTAATCCATACCCCGTTGTTTACAGGGGAGCTTATGAATATAGCTTGCCTGGCGTGGAAAAAGATTTTATTCCGCAAAATAGAATGAGTAAAGAAGACTCTTTTGAGAAAGATTTGTATGAAACTGAGCCGGCTCATGGATATGTCAATTAATACAAATTGTATATAGTCCAATAGGTTCAATAGGATTCTGATTATAAAAAAATAAATTAATATAAAGATGAAAGAGCAAACACTATCTGTTCCTGTCAAGATGGTTCCTCAGGGACGTTTGGCTATGTGGATTTTAATTGCAGGTGAACTTATGATTTTTGGTGGATTAATTGCCTGTTATCTGTTGTATCGTTTACGTTTCCCGGAATGGGGAGAACAGGCAGCACATACATCCACATTTTTTGGAGCGTTGAATACGGTAGTGTTGTTGTCAAGCAGCTACACAATAGTGAAAGCACACGAAGCTGCTATAAAGAAAGATTTGCAAAAAATTACGTTATGGATGAGCGTTTCCATTCTTGGAGGGTTTTTCTTTCTTATAAACAAATCCATTGAATATACAACCGAAATAAGCCATGGTTTTACTTTCAGCAGTCCGCACTTGCAGGAATCCGGAAATACTATTGGTTCGTTGTTTTGGTCATTCTACTATACAATGACCGGTTTGCATGGAGTGCATGTTTTGGTGGGGATGATTGTAATGTTTGTTATTATGCTGCAGGCAAGAAAAGGTAAAAACCTTCACCGGGTTGAACTGGCGGGAATGTATTGGCACATGGTGGACCTTATTTGGATATTTTTATTCCCTCTTCTTTACATTGCAAAATAACTTATTTATATTAAAATGGAAAACATACAAAACAATGATAATGTAGTAGTTCCTGATATGGAACATGATTATCACGGGCATCCGAAATATGAAAAAATTTTTATTAGTTTATTAATTCTGTTTGGAGTTAGCTTGGTAGTGGGCTTTTTGTTTTCGCCCATATTGGCCGTGGCTTTGATTTTTGCAACAGCCGTATGGAAAACATCTCTGGTAATTAAAAATTTTATGCACCTGAGGTATGAACCTCTGTTAATCTGGATTGCGATTGCTGCAGTTATATTCTGTCTTTTTGTATTTTTTTTCGGAATATACCCGGATATTACTGCTGTACAATTGGAAGTTACACCCCGTTAAAAATTAAGTTATGGAAATTTCAGCATCTGTTCCTCTGAGAAATAAAAAGATAGCTTCTGATGGTGTTATTGGAATGATTTTTCTGCTCGCTACAGAAGCGATGTTTTTTGCGGGATTAATCAGTGCATATATTGTAAACCGAGCTAGTGCAAAGGTCTGGCCTCCTTATGGACAACCTCGGTTGCCGATTGAAATTACAGCCCTAAACACTCTTGTTTTATTATCAAGTGCTGTTGCAATTTTTCTTTTTTCAAAAAAAATTAAATCCAACTTTACTATATCAGGAAATTCCAGAAAACTTCTTGTAGTTACAATCATACTTGGTAGTATTTTTGTTTTTGTTCAGGGCACAGAATGGATCAAATTAATCGGCTTCGGTTTAACTTCAACATCAAGCTTATACGGTTCCTTTTTTTACCTGATAATTGGTACTCATGCAATTCATGCTATTGCAGGATTACTCATGCTATTTTACCTGTATTCTGTCATCAAAAATCCGGTTTCGTTTGAAGAAGCAAAAAATAAAATAACTGTTTGCAGTATGTACTGGTATTTTGTTGTTGGTATCTGGCCCATACTCTACATTCTGGTTTACCTCACTTAAATGATTGTAGAAAGCGAAATAAGAAGCCCATCACAAATCCTGAAAGCAAAACTTTCGGATTATATGCAACTGATTAAAATTCGTTTATCCCTTCTTGTTGTTTTTTCAGCTTCAATGGCTTATTTATGGGCAAGCAACCGTAATGTTGATACACTTACCATTTGGTTACTTTCAGTAGGAGGCTTTTTAATTACCGGATGTGCCAATGTATTTAACCAGGTAATAGAAAAAAACTCAGATAAGCTGATGAAACGTACATTAAAACGTCCGCTTCCTGATGAAAGAATGAACGTAACAGAAGCTGTCCTGTTGGGAATTGTTTTTGGAATATCAGGGTTGCTGGTTCTTTCAAAAATTAATTTATTTTCTGCTATTCTGGGGGCTATAGCAATGGTATTATATGCCCTTGTTTATACACCACTAAAAAAAATCAGCTCCCTAACCGTTATCCCTGGTGCAATTGCTGGTTCGCTTCCGGTAGTGATTGGATATGTTGCTGCTACTGGTGAGATTAACCGTCAGGCGGGATTGTTATTTCTTATCCAGTTTATCTGGCAGTTCCCCCACACATGGTCAATTGCCTGGCTTTTAAATGATGAATACAATAAAGCCGGGCTAAAAATGTTGCCTTCAAAATCAAAAGGGAGAACATCTTCAGCAATTATTCTGCTCTCTACATTCCTCATTATTCCAGCTACAGTTTTATTATATATGTATGAGTCCGCAGGTATTCATGTAACATGGCTCATTATTTTGGCCGGCCTTATTCTGCTATTATTTTCTTATAAACTGTATCGTAACAGAACGGATAAGTCTGCGGTGGGATTGATGCTAAGCTCGTTTGCCTATCTGCCTTTTGTTCTGATACTTCTTGTAGTAGAAAAATTTTTGTGATGAAGCCCAATTTTAGAACACTCCTTTTATGTGCAGCATTTTTTTTGTTGCCTTTCTTATCCGAAGCCTGTCCAATGTGCCAGGGTGGTACTTCAAAGGATACAATTTTTGCATATAAGGGTATTACACTTTTTCTTGCACTTCTTCCTGTTCTTGGAGGAGGGGGAATATTTTACTGGATTTATTTAAGAAGTAAGAAAGCAGAATCAGAGCAAAATAAAGGGGATTAAGCTAATCCATAAATAAGCAGTAATCACACTCTTTTTCCTGATTCGTCATTTAACAGTTTTATTATCGCTCCAAGTTTCCAGATTACAAAAATCATTATACCTAAAAGCGCAAACAACGTATAGTCGGTAATATTGAACATAACAGGCAATTTTATTGTTTATTTTTATTTTGTATATCAATAATTAATTTCTTGATGGTCATACTCATTACCCATATTATCACCAGCAGCATGCCTGTGAGCATAAGCATAATATATCCTGAAAAACCAAATATGGACAGCAAAGAATTGTTGGCTTGCTGAAGAGGAGGGGTTACGTCACTTTTCTCTACCGCAACATTTTGTAAGGATGCAGCATCTGATTTTTCCTTATTTTCAATAAAAGAAAGCACGGATTTAATTTCGTCCTCATTCAACATCTGATCTGGCATTATAAGGCTGGCATTATCATTAAAAATTTGTACAGCTTTTTTATCTCCTGATTTAACTAATGTTTGTGAAGACTTTATCCACTTTAATAACCAGTCACCTTCATGGCGACTATTAGTACCCTTTAAATCAGGGCCAACAAGTTTCCCTTTTCCAACAGTATGGCAAACCCCGCAATTTGCCTTAAATAATTTTTCTCCATCCTCTGAAAAAACAGGTTTGGATATTAAGATAAAGGATGCGATAACCGGAAATAAAATGTTTACTTTACGCATAATAGTTGTTCTTGATGTAGATTGTAAGGTTCTGTGAGCATCTTGTTTGGTTCACAGATAAAACAAAGTTGCCACGTTTTTTATCTTTAAAATGTGATCCCTGTCACTGCTGGTAAAAAGATTTGCGTATTACCATTTTGCATTTGGATATGCTCTTTGTAAGTATTGCATTTCGCATAGTAAATGCCCGAGATGTTCTGTATGCTTTCCATTATATCCTCCCTTAAGCATGTGTACTTTTTCTGGTATTTTAATATTTGCAGTATTCAAAACAGTTTCAATTGTTTTTTTCCATGCAGGGAATAATTCATTTGAATCAACAATAATTCCAATAAGAGTTTCATCTATTTTATTTATTTCAAAAAGATCAGCAGTAAACATCCATAACTCATTCAGCGCATATTGAGTTCGCATAGCACTCTCTTGAGTCCCTTTGCCAAGCCTGACTATCCATTCGCTGCTGTGCCTGAAATGATATTTTATTTCTTTTAATGCCCGTACGGAGAGTTCAGCTAACCGTTTGTCATTACTTAATGATAAGCTTTCATATAAGTGTTGGGCAAAAGCGGAAAACAAGAGATGTTTCATCATTGTAAATGCAAAATCACCATTAGGCTGTTCAGTGATAAGTGCATTAAAATATTCGCGCTCATTGCGTTTAAAAGCAATGTCATCACAAGTTCTGCCCTTTCCTTCCAATTCGGCAGCATACTCATACATAAATTCTGCTTGTCCAAAATGATCGAGTGACAAGTTGGTCATTGCCAAATCTTCTTCTAATATTGGTCCGTTACTACACCACTCCGCAAGTCGCTGTCCCAGAACCAGATTATTATCTCCCAGCCGGAGGCAATAATTATAAAGTGCTTCTTTTGTATCCATGATTTATTTTTATTTACATGTGTTTTACTCCATCAGGAACCCTGTAAAAAGTGGGATGACGATACACTTTATCATCTGTTGGGTCAAAAAATTCTGCTTCTTCACCAGGGGCAGAGGAAACAATATTCTCAGATAATACTACCCATATACTACGTCCTTCGCCCCGTCTTGTGTAAATATCACGCGCATTTTGCAGTGCCATTTTTTTATCTGAAGCATGAATGCTTCCCACATGTTTATGAGGTATCCCGCTTTTACTCTGTATAAATACTTCCCATAAGGGGAGTTGGTTATTTTGTTGTTGCATGGAATTCCGTTTTAATTCGTAATTAATTGTTTTTGGTCGTTTTTTTCAGTTTCTGCAAAGGCCAGCGCGGCATCACGCACCCATTTTCCATCGTTGTGGGCTTTGATATGATGTTTCATGCGTTGGTGGTTGCAGGGGCCATTTCCATTAATTACTTCATGAAATTCTTTCCAATTGATAGTTCCTGTTTCCCAATGGCCGGTGGCTTCATTAAATTTTAGATCCTTATCAGGAACCTCTAAACCTATAAAATGTGCCTGATCAACGGTTTTATCAATAAACCGCTGCCTGAGCACATCATTACTTTCTCTTTTTATTTTCCATTGCATTGATTGTTTTGTATGAACAGATTCTCCATCAGGAGGACCAAACATCATGAGTGCCGGCCACCACCAGCGATCCATTGCGTCCTGTGCCATTTTCTTTTGTTCAGAAATTCCATTCATCATTGTCACCATAATTTCATATCCTTGTCGTTGGTGAAACGATTCTTCTTTGCAGATGCGGACCATTCCCCTTGCATATGGGCCATAGGAGGTGCGTTGAAGCGACACCTGGTTTACAATAGCCGCGCCATCCACTAACCAGCCGATTGCGCCTATATCAGCCCAGGTTAGTGCAGGATAATTAAAGATGCTGGAATATTTGGCCTTACCCTCGTGCAGTTGTTTTATCATCTCTCCTCGATCAATACCCAGTGTTTCTGCAGCACTGTATAAATAAAGACCATGTCCGCCTTCGTCCTGAATTTTTGCAAGCAAAATTTTTTTTGCACGAAGTGTAGGTGCTCGTAACACCCAATTTCCTTCAGGTTGCATCCCGATAACTTCCGAGTGAGCATGTTGGGAAATCTGACGAATCATTGTTTTTCGGTATTGTTCAGGCATCCAGTCTTTCGGCTCAATTTTTTCATCCTGCTCAATACAGATATTAAATCTTTTTAACTTATCTTCTTCTGTCATGTGTTTGTTAAAATAATTTGTAAAATACCATAGCTGTTAAATCGCTACAGATTTATATTATGAATCAAATGTCTGATAACAATTCGTTTTTAATAAAACAGTTTCTTAATTTTTAGTCCCTCTGAATAATCCGTGAATCTGTGGCAAAATTTTCTATTTGAACATTTAATAATTTATAATGTTCCTCTTCTTGCTTGTTCTGCTTCTATTGATTCAAATAATGCTTTAAAATTGCCTTTGCCAAAAGATTTTGCCCCTTTGCGCTGGATGATTTCAAAAAATAAAGTAGGCCGGTCTTCAACAGGTTTGGTAAATATTTGCAGTAAATAACCATCTTCATCTCTATCAACCATTATCCCCCATTTTTTTAATTCATTCATATCTTCTTCAATTAATCCTACACGGTCTTTTACAGTATCATAATAGGTTCCGGGAACATATAAAAATTCAACACCCCGTTTTCTCATTTCCGAAACTGTAAAAACAATATCATTTGTTGCTACAGCAACATGCTGACATCCGGAACCATGATAAAAATCCAAGTATTCTTCTATTTGTGATTTTTTCTTCCCTTTTGCGGGTTCATTGATTGGAAATTTAATTCTGCCATTGCCGTTTGTCATCACTTTGCTCATTAGAGCAGTATATTCGGTA
>JAHEXZ010000074.1 GCA_023251835.1 Bacteroidota bacterium
ATTTACGCCCCCAAGAGAAGAAAAACAATTTTTATCGGCAAGAATGTTTAACAACGCTTGCTGAATCTCTATATTATTATTTTGCAGAATATTTCCCGAAACTCTTATATATGATGAAACTCCGCCAATTGCTCCCACATCTCCTACAACAAAAACCGAGTCATTGGAGGTGATTGTACCTGATGCCAGTAATCCAAAGTGCGAAGGGAGAGTAAAAGAAACAATCATTGTATCTGAAACCGCAGCACTGTTCCCATTTCCTGTTGTGGTCAAAGTGAGAGTGACAGTACCTGCTGTTATATCTGCGGCACTTGGAGTGTAGATAGCATTCAATATATTTGTATTGGGAGAAAATGTTCCGCTCCCGGATGTGCTCCAAACTCCTCCTGTTGCAATACCAATTGAACCATACAAAGAAACACTTGCATTGCTTGAACAAACAGATTGATCTGGACCTGCATTTGCAGTTGCTGAAGAATTTACTGTAACTGTTGCAATAGCTGTGCCGGAGCAACTGTTGCTTGTTCCTGTTACTGTGTATGTGGCAGTAGTTATTGGAGAAACGATAATGGGATTAGTAGTTTCTCCCGTTGACCATGAGTAAATGTTAGCTCCGCTTGCTGTGAGTGTGGCAGTTTGTCCTGAGTTTATAGTTGCTGAATTTACACTTACAACTGGCAATGAATTCACCGTTACCGTTGCAATAGCTGTATTGGAACAACCATTAGTAGTACCAGTTACAGTATATGTAGTAGTGGTTATTGGAGAAACAGAAATAGAATTAGCAGTTTCTCCTGTTGACCATGAATAATTTGTAGCTCCACCTGCGGTAAGAGTAGCTGTTTGACCAGAGCAAATAGTTGATGAATTTACGCTTACAGTTGGTAATGAATTCACCGTTACCGTTGCAATTGCTGTATTGGAACAACCATTAGTAGTACCGGTTACAGTATATGTGGTAGTGGTTATTGGCGAAACAGAAATAGGATTGGTAGTATCTCCCATCATGCCTCCTATGCTCCAAACATAATTTGTTGCTCCGCTTGCAGTAAGAATAGCGGTTTGACCCGAGCAAATAGTTGCAGAATTTACATTTATAGTAGGTGGCATATTTACAGTAAGTGTTGCTGGATTTGATGTCCTTACAGGTGCACAAGTACCAATAACTATACAACGATACTGGTAGCCATTCAAGCCTGTTGTTGCTACTGTGATGTTCAGCGTGTTCGTTGTAACTCCGCTATATGGAGCAGTATTAGTTATGCTGGTAAATCCTGTTCCCTGGTCAACCTGCCATTGGTATGTTAAACCGGTTCCGGTAGCACTTAGAGCAAAAACAAAATTGTTGCCTGCACAAATAGTACTGTTGGCCGGCTGGGTTGTTATGCCCGGAGATGTACAGGGAGCACAGCTTACAGGAACGCACTCCCCTGTAAATAAAAACCCTGTATTGCCTCCCATGTCTTCACTATTGGTGGGAGCTAAACCGGCATTAAAAACTGCACCTCCTGTTCCGGTAATATCCGAAATACGAACATAGTCCCAGCACATAGTGCCGCTTGCTTTTGAGATGAAAGCAGGATTACCGCCAATACTTGATTGAATCCTGATTGGCAAAGCGCCTGTACCTTGTGCGCAAATATTACTTACTGTTTGTGTTTTTCCTGCTTCCAAAGTATACGTATAACCTGGAGAAAAAGATAAATTGTTAAATGTATTGTTACCATTAAAATCGCCTTGTTTAGCGATAGCAAGGTCATTAAAAACAGCTGGACCATTTATAGTTGCGTTAGCTCCAAAAGAAACATCATGAAAACTTCCGGTATTAATAAAACCATCATAGAAAAAAGAAACATCATGAAAGGTATTATTTTGGTAGATCTGCCCAATTGAACCTTCCGTAAAAAGTACATTATTATAAGTAAGCCCGCCACCATAAAAATCCTGGTACCAGCCTGTGGCTATACCTTTTATTATGGAACCGCTGGCATTTATGGTCATTCCCTGTGGAGTAACATACCACATATATTCTCCCCACAGGTTAAATGTGGAAGTTCCGGTAATAAGCGTACGCGGGGAAGTAAGATTTGACCAGAAACCGTAGGCGTTTACCGTTTGATTATTGGTATTCAAAGTTCCGTTATTGAGATAGATCAGGTATTGGCAGGTAAGCTCATCCTGCAATGCCCAGCTGCCGCCAATACCATTAAATGTTAAGGCTGGAATTAGTGAGACACCCGCGGTAGTAATGGTATTTCCGGCAGAGGTGGCTTCAAAACTGATAACCCCGTCAAAGTTAAATGCCATCGCGGGGACAAGGGTTAATGAACCATAAATTTTCAATATGGTGGAGCCGTTGAACGATGGAGAATGGCTTGCACCAGTCCAGTCCATATTGTTGAAATAAGCGGTTGGCGCATTAACCATTACAGTTTGTCCTGCCATTGAAAAGGAGTTGGCATCAAAAAAAACATTGTCCATAGGTGTTGGAGAACATCCCGAAGGACTTCCACCGCTTGTAATTGACCAATGACTGCCATCATCCCAATTACCTGAATTACCTATCCAGTACAAGTTTTTAGACGGCAGTGAATTGATAGTCCAACCGGTATTGTTGCCTAAATCAATCGCATTATTAGCCGTAAAAGAAGCTCCTCCTGTGGCTTTGATGTCTTTTAAGGTAACAAACGATACAGTTACCGCACCGGATACTTTTTTAACGATTGCCTGGCTGCCGGTAGTGCTTGATTTTAGTATATTTATAAGCGCACCACAATTTCCGGTTACATTCAATGAATTAATGATTGTTTGTGTTTTCAGGGCTTCTAAGGTATAGGTATAACCGGCACTTAAATTTAAATCATTAAAGGTATGGTTGCCATTGATCTCTCCTTGTTTAGCCATACTTACATTATGGAATACTGAGCCATCATATATGAAGGCGTTACCCGCAAAAGAAACATTATGAAAAGTATTGTTACCATAGATATTTCCACTAGTCCCTCCTGTAAAAAAAAGATCATAATAGGTAAACCCTGATCCATGAAAATGTTGAGCAACAACCGTGGAAGTGCCGTTAATAGTGGATCCTGATGCGTTGATGGTAATTCCTGCAGGGTAAATATACCACATTGTTTCATCGGACAAATTAAAAGTGGAGGTTCCGGTAGTAATTGCCCGTGTGGTAGTAACATTGGACCATAAACCTGCCGCGTTTACTGTTTGATTGTTGGTGTTTAAGCTGCCTTTATTGAGATAAATCAGGTAGGGAGTTGTAAGGTCATCCTGTAAAGCCCAGCCACCGCCACTTCCATTAAATGTAAGAGATGTGTTAATTAAAACACCTCCCGTAGTGATAGTATGCCCTGTTGTGGTGGCTTCAAAGCTAAGAATACCGCCAAAGTTAAACATCATCGCGGAAGTGAGTGTTAAGGAACCATAAATTTTCAATGTGTTAATTCCGCTGATTGTTGGATTGTTGGTTACACCAGTCCAGTCCATGTTGTAGCAATAGGCGGTAGGTGGATTAACCGTAAGGGTTTGTCCGGTTTGTGAAAAAGAGTTGGCATCAAAAAAAACATTGTCAACCGGTGTCGGTGAGCATCCTGAAGGGCTTCCCCCGCTAGTGGTTGACCAATGGTTGCCATCATCCCAGTTTCCGGCATTACCTACCCAATATAAATTTTTAGAAGGCAGCGTGTTGATTGTCCAACCTGTATTGTTACCTAAATCAATCGCATTATTAGCGATAAATGTACCTCCGCCTGTGGCGTTGATGTCTTTCAGCGTTACATAGGATACCGTTACTGTGCCTGAGGCTTTACTAATGGTTGCCTGGCTGCCGGGAGTACTTGATTTAAGTATATTAATAAGCGCACCGCAGTTTCCGTTTACGGTCAATGAATTAGTTATGGTTTGGGTGTTCCCGGATTGCAGGGTATATGTATAACCTGCACTGAATGTTAAATCATTAAATGAATTATTGCCCTGTATATCGCCATCTTTAGCGATAGTAACAGTATTAAAAGTGGAATTATTTATAGATGCATTACCTGCAAAAGACACATCATGGAAAGTGCCGCCATTAGTAGTGCCATTATTTGCAAAAAAAACATCATTAAAAATATTATTATCATAGATTATTCCATTCGCGCCTTGGGTAAATGATAAATTATTATAGGTAAACCCACCTCCGGCAAAATACGCATCCCCAAACGTTGTTACAACATTGATGGCAGATGTTCCTGAATTAAGTGTCATTCCCGTATGGGTAATGTACCATAACATGTCCCAGGGATTTGTCAGGTTAAAAATAGATGAACCCATATTGAGTACCCTTGTAGCATTGCCTGTAGAAAAGAAAGAACCGATATTTACCGTTTGATTGTTGGTGCTTAACGTACCGTTGTTGAGATAAATAGCATAATTACAGGTAAGCGCATCCTGCAAGGTATAGCCACCGCCAATACCATTAAATGTTAAGGATGTGTTTATTGGAATACCCGCAGTAGTAATAGTTTTACCGGTAGTAGTAGCTTCAAAACTAATCTGTCCGGCAAAGTTAAAAGTCATCCCGGCAACGAACTTCAAGGAACCATAGATTGTTAATGTGGTAGTATAGTCTCCATAAAAAGTTGGATTGTGTGTTACCCCTGTCCAGTTCATATCAGCTCATATAACAACTGTTTGGTCAATGGTTACTGTTTGCCCGGATGAACTAAAAGAATTGACATCAAAATAAACATTGTCTGTCGACTGAGGGACTTGATTGTGAAAAATATTGCCACCGCTTGTTGTAGCCCAGTGGTTATTAAAATCCGACCAAGTACCTGAGCCACCCACCCAAAAATAATTTAAAGCATTAGAGCTAATGCTTGTTAAAATAGCTATTACGAGTAAAGTAGTTTTTATTTTCATACAGTCACTAGGGTTAAATTCGTTAATAAATTGAGGTTTCAGGCACACTAACAGCCATTAATTGAATCTATTTGTGAAAAACAGCCGATGAATGAAATTATTTGTGGCTAAGCTAATGAAATATATTTAATAACATTAGCGTTGCGTTGTTATAATTATTAGTTCTTTGAAAATATTGTTATTATTGAATTTTCCAAGTTTTTTCGTCTAAGACGATTTGATTTTTTGTGTAAATAAAGAAATGTATTTTCCTGTAAATCATTTAATTATGAATCAGGGTAAATATGTGTTTTCTCAAATTATGGGTTTAGTTTCATCAACCTCCTTTCAAACCCTTGTAAATCGACATCATGGCGAATACAAGGTAAAAGATTTTAGCTGTTGGAAACAATTTTTGTGTATGGCATTTGGTCAACTAACGCATCGAGAAAGTTTAAGTGACACGCTTCTGTGTTTGGGAAATCTTTCACCAGAAGAATACTATGATAATTTGCAAAAATATAATCCTGACCCATCATTGAAAAAAGTGGAATTTAACAATTCAACAATTGTATATAAATATAAATATCTAGGACTCATGAAGGCTGCATTTATTCCTAATTTGGGAATTAATATTGGTTTTACTTTATAAATACATTACATTTGGATGACTGCCGACCGTAGTATTTTGGATGATAAAAGGCGATAAAAAAGATTAATAATTGGTTTCGAAAAAATATTAACATTTATAAAAATAAATGGAACTATTAAAAAAAATGTGCAGCATTCATGCACCATCCGGCAATGAAACTGCCATGACCAGATTTCTTTTGGATTATATCAGGAAAAATCGGAAAAACTGGACTGTTAAACCCGAAATTTATTCGGGCGATGGCCTCCAGGACTGTATCGTATTGGTGTTTGGTAAACCAAGAACAGCTATTTTCGCACATATTGATAGTATTGGTTTTACTGTTAGATATGGTAAAGAACTTGTAAAAATTGGCGGGCCACGTACGGTTGACGGATATAAATTAGTAGGAGAAGACAGTAAAGGAAAAGTAACAGCTGCTTTAAAAGTTTTAGTTGATAAAAAAACTCACGAAACAAAGCTGGAATATGATTATAAACGTACTCTTGACAGAGGAACCGAACTTACCTTTAAGCCGCACTGGCGCGAAACAAAAGACTATGTGCAGTGTTGCTATATGGATAACCGACTGGGTGTATGGAACGCGTTAAAAGTGGCTGAAATACTCAAAGACGGAATTATCTGTTTTTCCTGCTGGGAAGAACATGGTGGAGGTAGCGTATCCTATCTGCAAAAATTCATTTATGAAAAATATGGGATAAAACAGGCTCTTATCTCAGATATTACCTGGGTAACTAAAGGTGTTCCACATGGCAAAGGGGTAGTTATTTCTTTACGAGATAGCCTTATTCCGCGCAGAAGTTATGTGAATAGAATAATCGAAATTGCAAAAGCTTCCAGGATTCCTTACCAGTTAGAAATAGAAGGTTCTGGTGGTAGTGATGCCAAAGAATTACAAATGGCCGAAGCTCCCTGGGACTGGTGTTTCATTGGTGCGCCTGAAGACAATGTACATACACCGGATGAAAAAGTGTACAAGAAAGATATTGATGCGATGGTGAAACTGTATAAACTATTGATGGAGAAACTATAAAACTTAAAACATATCAGCTATGATGATACGGTTCATTCCTCAAAATAGTCATTGCTCTGTACAATTGTTCTATAAAAAATAACCGTACCATCTGGTGAGAAAAAGTCATTTTTGAAAGTGAAACTTTTCCGTTTGCCCTTTTGTACACTTCATCAGAAAAACCATAAGGGCCGCCAACAACAAACACAAGATTCTTAATTCCTGAATTCATTTGTTGCTGAATGAATTCCGAAAACTGTACTGAACCTAATTCTTTACCCAATTCATCCAGTAATATCAACCGGTCTGACGGTTGAACATTTTTAAGCAGCAGTTCAGCCTCTTTTTGCTTCTGTTGTTCTATACTCAATGCTTTTGCATTTTTTAGTGCAGGTATAACAATCATTTCAAAAGGTATATAATGTTTCAATCGCTGTTCGTATATCGAAATCCCCTTTATAAGATAGTCATCTTCTGTTTTTCCGTTAAGGATAAGCGTAATTTTCATTCTGAAATGCCTTGTTTGTTAGCCACAGGGTGTCTTTCGTTTGCAATGTCTATTGCTGTGAAATATTTTTTTGACTGAATGCTATTTTGTCAGAGAAACCAATTCGATAAATCCCATTGTAGCTGTCGATTGGTTTTTTAATTCTTTTTCAATTTGTGTAAAAAGTTTTTTAAGCAAACCTTCTTTTTTCTTTTCATCATCTCCTACCACAAACTATACATAGCATGAGCACCTCAATTACAGCACAATGTACAATTTTTTACGAACAAAGAAAGCAATGCAAAGAATTAGATTTGCGAGATGAACGAGGGAAAAAACATCCAAGCTAGGAATATAGCGTCCTATGGCTTACGCAAATTAATTTTTTATAAGAAAACTGTGTTACACCTTGTTTTGTTTTTCCAACCTCATTCCTGTTTCTCCAAAGGAGAAATGGTAAAAGGTAATGTGTAATTATTTATTAGATTCAATATAAGAAGAAAAAACGCCCTCTTAAATTTTTAGTATTCCTTCTAAATTAATTAGTATCTTAGTTATAAGTATTGTATATACTTTGTTTCAAACCCATGCAAAAAATATTACTCCTAAGTACTCTTCTTTTAATTATAATTTTCACCAGACAAGCAATGGGACAAAATACCATGCCTGTTGGTTTCTCAGCGGAAGAACTTATAAATATACAACGTTCCGATTATCAGGAACCATTGTATACTCCAAAAGGAATCACAACTCCTCCACCCGGTCCACTAAGAAATATGGCTCAATGGGAAGATGTCCAGGGTTTAACAATTACCTGGACTAGTTACGAATCTGTATTACGAGAAATAGTACGAGCCGCGCGATTACAAACACAAGTATATATTATTTGTGGTTTTACATGCAGTGGAAGCTCTGATTCTACCACTATAAAGAATTATTTAATAAGCGGTGGTGTTCTACTAAGTAATGTACATTATATTTATGCGCCATGTAATAGTGTGTGGACAAGAGACTATTCTGCTAATTCTGTTTATATGAATGATGTAGATTCTCTTATTCTGGTGGATTGGAAATATAACCGCCCGACACGTACAAATGATGACACAGTCTGTCGTTCTGTTGCAATAAAATTAGGTATTCCTTTGTATGAAACTACTCAAACACCCAACAAACTGGTACATACAGGTGGTAATTATATGACAGATGGACTAGGAACAGCTTTTTCATCCGAACTTATACTTGATGAAAATCAATCACTATCAGAAACACAAATAGACGATATTATGCATGATTTTATGGGTATAGACCGTTATATCAAAATGCCTGCTTTACCTTATGATGGTATTCATCATATTGATATGCACCTGAAATTGTTAAACGAGGAAACACTATTGGTTGGTCAGTATCCTGCAGGAGTGGCTGATGGCCCTCAAATAGAGGCCAACCTGCAATATATACTGTCTAATTTTAATTCAGCATTCGGTACACCTTATAAGGTGATACGTATTCCGCAACCACCGGATCAATATTATAACTATAACTATCCTGACAACAATGGCAATTATTTAACATATACTAATTCTGTTATTGTTAATAAAACGGTTATCGTGCCGCAGTTCTATACTCAATATGATACTACCGCTATCCGTATTTGGAAAGAAGCGATGCCAGGTTATACAATTACAGGAGTTAACTCAAACAGTACAATTTCTGCCAGCGGCTCAATACATTGTATTACACATTCTGTAGGAGTAAATGATCCCCTGTTGATTGTTCATCAAAACTTGCCAAATACAGCCAATACAACAATTCCGTACCAGATAGATGCACGTATTCAACACAGGTCAGGTATTCAATCAGCTACATTGTATTATACTACAGATACCACACAACCGTTTTTAAATGCAGCAATGTCGCTGACAAACATATCCAACAATATCTGGATCGGCTATATCCCTCCACAACCAGCAGGGTCAACTATTTATTATTACATCAAAGCAACTGCAAACTCTGGCAAGCAGCAGGTACGTCCAATGCCAGCCCCTCTGGGTACGTTTAAATTTGATGTGCTTCTTTTTACTTCATTTAAAACATTCAAAAATGAAGAAATAACTGTAAAGCCTGTTTATCCAAATCCTTCGCGTGGTATTACCTGCATTCCTTTAACTATTGGAAAAAATACCAAAGGAACCATTAAGTTGATGGATATGTATGGCAATATGGTAACACTGATATATGAAGGAAATATGCAAGCAGGTGAAAAAAATTATTTTGCAAATACTACAGGTATCAGTGCCGGAGCTTATATGATCACGATTGAAACTACCGGAGGATACTTCACTCAAAAATTAATGATTAAATAAATTTTTACCTTTTTATGAAATTTGTTTTCCAGTTTTTTATTGCCCTTTCGTTTACTTCCTGTTCCATAATTCCTGCAACAACACAAAGGAATAGTATAAGAATCTCTGTTGGCCCGGGACCAGAAGATATTGTGCTTGACACAAGCAGCACTTCTTATCCACGTTTGCTGGCCTCCTGTACACAAAGAAGAAAAGGACAACCAGCCTATAATGAAATTTGTGAAGTCAACCTTAATAATAATAGCTTTAAGGCATTGAAGAGAACCAATGAACCAGAAGGAATGATATTCCATCCACACGGTTTTGACCTGGTTAAGAATAAAACAGGGGAATTGCTATTGTATTGTGTTTCACACAATGAAGAAAAAAAAGAACACTCTATAATTATTTATAGAGTTTTTGCTAACCACCTGGAATTTAAAGAAAAGCTGGACTCTCCTTTACTTGTTTCACCAAACGATGTTACAGCCAGTTGTACAGGAGAAATATTTGTTACCAATGATGCAGGGAAACGTGGAAGTGCAATTGAATCATTATTAAAATTAAAAAGATCTAACGTTGTGCATTATAATTCTGATACTCAAAAATGGGATATAGTGGCTAATAAATTGTGCTATGCAAACGGAATAGCTATTAATCATTGCCCTTCTGATTACGTAATTTTCTCAACAGTAAGAAGTAATAAACTATATATGCTGCAAAATTCAACAGTAGAGAAATACAGTAAAAAAATAATTGCGCAACTAAAAGGCCTTGATAACATCACATATATAAATGATAAAGAAATATTGGTTACCGCTCACCTTAATCAAATTGCTTTTTTAAAGCATTATAAAAATGCGAATAACCTTTCCCCTACTGTTGTTTACCGGGTAAATATACATACAGGCGAATATCAACCTGTATATTCAGATAATGGTTCAGCAATCAGTGGCGCATCCACGGCTTTATATTATAAAGGAAAACTTTATATGTCGCAGGTATTTGAGCCTTTTCTATTAGAATGTGATGCGGAAGATATGAAGTAAACAGAATAAGAGATTTGAGACGGGGATGTGAAACAAAGAATCTATATTATTTGTTAATTAACTTTTGCTTAATTTTATTCCGATAATAATTACAAACACCAAAACAATGCTTAAACATATTTCCATACAGAACTATGCATTAATAGATAGACTTGACGTTGACTTTTCAGATGGCCTTACTATCATCACCGGTGAAACAGGTGCCGGAAAAACGATCCTGTTAGGCGCTTTAGGTCTTATAGCTGGCAATCGTGCTGATAGTCAGGCATTACAGGATAAAACAAAAAAATGTATTGTAGAAGCATCTTTTAATATCAAAGATTATTCATTAAAAAATTTCTTTTGGACAAACGAACTGGATTATGAAGTTGAAACTAGTATTCGCAGGGAAATAACTCCTGAAGGTAAATCCCGTGCATTTATTAATGATACACCCGTTACACTTGTACAATTAAAAAGTTTGGCAGAACGCTTAGTAGATATTCATTCGCAACATCAAACATTAACACTTAATGGCAGTGAATTCCAGCTTTCAGTAGTAGATACTTATGCCAGTCATACAGAAATATTAAAAGACTATTCAACACAATACAAACAATATAAAATGCTTGATAAAGCATTAAACGAATTAATAGCAAAAGAAGCGCAAGCGAGAAAGGACTTAGATTATTTTCAATTTCAGTTCAATGAGATGGAGGAAGCCAATTTAAAGCCCGGTAAGCAACAGGAACAGGAACAAGAGCTGGAAACTCTTAACAATACAGAGGATATTAAGCATAATCTTTCTAACGCAGCTATAGGGTTAAATGGTGGGGAACAGAACCTGATTTCGTCACTGAATGAAATCAAAGCATTGCTTACTAATATTGCTAAATTTAAACCCGAAATAAATGAACTCAGCTCCCGCCTCACGAGCAGCTATATTGAATTAAAAGACATTAGTAATGAGCTGGAAAGCCTTGAACAGAATATTGTTTATGATCCGAAACGTATCGAAACTTTAACC
Source organism: Bacteroidota bacterium (assembly GCA_023251835.1). GTDB lineage: Bacteria > Bacteroidota > Bacteroidia > 2-12-FULL-35-15 > 2-12-FULL-35-15 > 2-12-FULL-35-15. The sequence continues at coordinate 11,445 of JAHEXZ010000074.1, forward strand.
ATTCAACTGGATATTATTTACCGTTTACAACAAAAGCATCAGGTAAAGACAGTTGAACAACTGATTTCTATTAAAAACGAGTTAAGCAATAAGTTACTCGAATTTAGTTCGCTTGAAACAGAAATCGAAAAAACAAAAAAAGAACTGAGTACCATTCAAAAGAATCTAATAGCACTTGCTAAGAAAATTGCTACTAACCGTAAAAAAGTAATACCGAAAATTGAAAAGGAGACGGCTACCCTGCTTTCCTCTTTATCTATGCCGAATGCACAGTTAAAAATTGAGCACATTGATACAGATGCTTTAGGGCCAAATGGCAGCGATAAAATAATTTTTTTATTCTCAGCCAATAAAGGCAGTGATTTTAAAGAGCTTAATAAAGTGGCTTCCGGAGGTGAATTATCACGATTAATGTTAAGTATTAAATCATTAATAGCACAACTCACTGCTCTGCCAACCATTATTTTCGATGAGATTGATACCGGTGTTTCAGGAGATGTGGCTGATAAAGTAGGCAGCATTATGAATAGTATGGCGAAGTCGATACAGGTAATTACCATTACACATTTACCACAAATTGCCAGCAAAGGCCAATCTCATTTATTTGTATATAAAGAAGACAAAAACAATAAAACCTACAGCAATATCAAAAAACTTTCTGTTGAAGAACGCATACAGGAAATTGCAAAAATGCTGAGTACCGGAACACCAACCGCTGCTGCAATAAGTAATGCAATAGAATTGCTAAAAAATTAAATTATTAATGACGTTGTGCAGTATAAATAGAAAAATGAGAACTAAATTATTCTTCATTCTTATTTCTTATTTCCTGGTTCCTCACCTGGCTTTCACACAAAACATCGACTCACTTAAACTTATTCTTAAATCAACTGCACATGATACTACCCTGGTAAAAACATACATAGAGCTTACAAATACTTGTGAACCTGATGAAATCCCCAGCTACGCCAATACTGCCCTTCAACTATGTGAATTAAACTTAAAAAAAACACAACCTGGCCAGTCTTTACACACCTTTTACCTCAGACATCAGGCAGCTGCCCTCAATAACCTGGGGTTTCTTGCCGCTGAAAAAGGTAATCCACAAAAGGCTTTGGATTACCATTTAAAAGGTTTAAAAATCCGGGAAGAAATAAAAGATAAAATTGGTACCGCAGAGTCTCTAGCTAACCTTGCGGAAATCTATAAGGATTTAGGTGATATTCCGAAAGCATTGAACTGCCACCACAAGAGTCTAAAATTTTTTGAGGATATACATGATAAAAATGGTATTGCTGCTGTTCTAAACCAGATAGGGCAAATATATAGCACCCAGGGAGAAAAGGCCAGAGCATTGGATTGTTATCTGCGAAGTTTAAAAATAGCAGAAGAAACAAAGGACAAAAAAGCAATAGCCCACTCATTAAATAGTATAGGAGTTATTTATAATGATACGGATGAATTACCTAAGGCGCTGGAATACTATTTTAAAAGTTTGAAAATAAAAGAAGAAATAAAAGATAAAAAGGGAATGGCTTTTACTTTAAACAATATAGGAGTGGCTTACAAAAAAATGCAAGACTTTCCTAAAGCATTAAACTATTATCAACAGAGTTTGCAAATAAGGGAGGAGCTGAGAGACAAACCAGGGATAGCTACTTCATTGCATCATATTGCCTCTATAATGCTGCTGCAAGGACGTTTAGACCTCGCACTAACAGCTGCTAAACGCAGTCTTCAACTTGCAAAAGAATTGGGTTACCCATTTGAAATTCAAGATGCAAGTTATTTACTTAGCCAAATATATGTCAAAACAGGTAATTATAAAGATGCATATAAGATGCACGAACTGTATAAAGAGATGTCGGATAGTATAATTAATGAAGCCAACAGAAAAGCAATCATTCAGAAAAGTACCCAATATGCTTATGAAAAAAAAGCTGCCCAGGATAGTATTAAAGCAATAGAAGAAAAGAAGGTATCCCAAGCCAGGTTAGCTACAAGTGAAGCGCAGCTAAAACAGGAAAAAACATGGAAATTTGCTCTGTTTGGTGGCTTAACGTTATTAATAATATTTGCTGCATTTATGTACAGCCGTTATAAAGTTACTAAAAAACAAAAACAGATTATTGAAATTAAAGAACAGGAAGCTTTACGTCAAAATGAAATCATTACTGCTCAAAAACGCTTAGTAGAAGAAAAACAACATGAAATTACATCAAGTATCAATTATGCAAAACGTATTCAACGTTCTTTTCTAAGCGCTGAAAAATATATTTCAAGACACTTGAATGAATACTTCATTTTATATAATCCACGTGATATTGTAAGCGGTGATTTTTATTGGGTAATGCAAAACGAACGTGGTTTATATGTATGCGCGGCCGACTGTACCGGGCATGGTATACCTGGTGCATTTATGAGCCTTATTGGAATGGGTATTCTTAATGAAATAAGCCATTCTAAAGCACATATTGAACGTACGGATGAATTTCTCAATGAATTAAGAAGAATAATAATATTAGCCTTAAACCCTGAAGGTTCAGAAGAAGAAGGAAAAGATGGTATGGACATGGTTTTATGCCGTTATGACTTTCAAAAAATGGAATTGGAATATTCGGCTGCTAATAACTCTTTGTATATAGCCCGGAAAGGGGAATTAATAGAATGTAAACCTGATAAAATACCTGTGGGAAAATACCATGGAGAAGAAAAACCTTTTACATATAATCGAATTGGTATCGAAAAAGGCGATTGTATCTATACTTTTTCTGATGGTTTTGCCGACCAGTTTGGAGGGCCAAACAGTAAAAAATTCATGTCGAAACGATTAAAGGAATTATTAATTTCCATTTCGCATTTACCTATGGAAGAACAAAAAGAAAAGCTCAATAGCTCCTTTAATGAGTGGAAAGGTGATTTAGAACAAGTGGATGATGTAACAGTGATTGGAGTAAAGGTTTAATACAGTTATATAAATAAAAGACAGAACCTAAAAAGCTGATTTACAGACACATTAACATGATTGACCAAGCTCATAAAAACAATTAACAATAAACTTTATATTTGTACTTTCATAAATTGAAAAATATAATACTATGGCATATAATTTACTAAAAGGAAAACGCGGAATCATAACCGGTGCATTGGACTCCAATTCCATTGCATGGAAAGTTGCTGAAAAAGCACATGAAGAAGGTGCTGCATTTGTTTTAACCAATGCCCCTGTTGCCATGCGGATGGGAGAAATAAAAGCGCTGGCTGAAAAAACAAAATCCGAGGTTGTTCCTGCTGATGCCACCAATGTGGATGATTTAACTAATCTGTATATAAAATCCCAGGAAATATTAGGTGGTAAAATTGATTTTGTTTTACACTCCATCGGCATGAGCGTAAACATACGCAAGGGTATTCCCTATACTGAATCCAATTATGATTATTTCATGAAAGGTATTGATGTATCGGCTATATCTTTACATAAAATGTTAAGCGTTGCCAGAAAACTTGATGCTATCAATGAGTACGGAAGTGTGGTTGCATTAACTTATATGGCAGCACAACGTACCTACCCTTTTTATACAGATATGGCTGATATTAAAGCCATGCTGGAATCTATTGCACGCAGCTTTGGCTACCATTACGGTAAAGAGAAAAAAGTACGTATTAATACCGTTTCACAATCACCAACCAAAACTACAGCCGGTACGGGTATTAAAGGTTTTGATGACTTCTACAATTTTGCTGATGCTGTTGCTCCTTTGGGTAATGCTGATGCTGAGTCCTGTGCTGATTATTGTATTACCTTATTTTCTGACCTGACACGCATGGTTACCATGCAAAATTTATTTCATGATGGCGGATACTCGTCTACAGGAGTAAGTTCTGAAGCAATGGCAAAATTTGGAGGAGAATAATATGCTATTCATCAGGTTCAATATGAATTAAAATGTTAGCCAATTGTGGCAATTCTTTTTTCAACCGGTCTTTCAAGTGGTGAGCGACCTCATGCCCTTCCTTAACAGTGATTTTAGAATTTACAACAACATGTAAATCCACATAATAGTCAATCCCTGTTTTCCTGATATAACATTTTTCAGTATTTATTACTCCTGATACCGTTTTAGACAGTCTCCGTATTTCAGCAACAAGGTCGCCATACAATTGTTCATCCATTATCTCACCAAGTGCAGGCCTGAATATTAAATAACTGTTATACAGAATAACTGCCGCAGCAAGTAATGCAGCCCAATCGTCAGCCGTTTCATAGCCTTTGCCAAAAAACAATGCAATTGATATTCCTGCAAAAGCGGCCAATGAAGTAATTGCATCACTGCGATGGTGCCAGGCATCTGCCTTTAATGCAGTGCTATGCGTTTCTTTACTTCTTTTTTGAACTATTCTATAAAACAATTCTTTAATGAGTATAATAGCCGCAAGAATAATAAGTGTGTATGATTCTGGCAATTCATGGGGTGTTCTTATATTCTGGATGCTTTCATAGGTAATAATAGTTGCTGAAATAATCAGAAATCCTACCACCAAAAAAGTAATCAAAGGTTCTGCTTTGCCATGACCATAAGGATGATTTTCATCGGCAGGCCTGCTTGCATAACGTAAGCCCATTAATACAAACAAAGAAGAAAAAATATCGGTTGTTGATTCTATGGCATCTGCTATCAATGCATAGGAGTTGCCAAAATATCCTGCTACCCATTTAATAACCGCAAGACAAATATTTCCAACCAGGCTGAAGTAGGTTATTCTCGCAGTTTGTTGCTGGTGTTGTTCCATAATACCCTTCTATTACCCTACTCTTCTACCCTTTTAATAGAACAACCAACTGACTTTGTTGAGTTAACTTTTACAGGTTTACCTTCACCCACTGCCATTATAGCATCTTTCAGAAAATGTTCTTTTGCTTCGTTAGCATCTTTGATGTTATCATCAATAGCTCCCCGGTATGCCAGCCCTTTTTTATCAAACAAAAAAGTGTGCGGGGTTCGGGTAGCACCAAAAGCATCAGCTAACTGCGAATTTTTATCTACTACATAGCTGAAATCATATGCCTGTGATTTTGCATACTTTTTCATTTCTTCAAATGAATCATCCGCATCACGTTGTGCCTCATTTGAATTTACTACTATTACACCTATTTTGTTCCTCTTGGCAAATGCCGCTACCTCTTTTATACGTGTTTCGCTGAGCTTTACGTAAGGACAAGTATTGCAGGAAAAAATCACCAGCAAACCATTCTCGCCTTTTACTCCGACAAGTGAAATTTCTTTACCGTTTACATCCATCATTTTATAATCAGGTTTGGGGATCGCAGAACCAATCCCTAACTCCGGATTAATAATCGGCTTGAACGCCATTGCAATCACAACAGCTAACACTGCTATTGAAAGTTTAACTATTTTTTTCATCTGTAGATAATTTGTTTTTAAATTGCCCATATGGCTTTCACACTAACTGAGCTCTCCGATAAAATAGAAGCCGCCATGTATCTTCATTTATATTTGTGTCCAGGGAACATGGCTATTTCACATATAAAACTATTTTTACAAGGTGAATTTACAAAAACAATTCAATAAAACAATATTTATTATATGCAACGGAAATTGATATTCAGGGCAACACGCATTATAACATTATAAATTTTTTAAGACTTTAATTAAGTATTCCCCATTCCAACTGCAGGGCAATGATGAACCACTTGTGAAATCAAGACCTGCATTGTATCCAAAATACCAGCGATTTCCCTCACCCTGTGCAACATCTTTTGTCATAACATACGGTTTAAAGAAATGATTTGCCCAAGCCTAATAATTTATAATACACAAGTCAAGTATTTCTTAATAACCGATGTTACGCAAAATTTATATCTAATTCAGAATATCTCTATATTTCCACCTGTCATTTCGAACGCAGTGAGAAATCTTGTCAATCAATTGCAAAGATTTCTCTTCCTGCTTTCAGCAGGATTCGAAATGACAATGATAGTGAGTATGAATTTTTTAAAGCAGTCACTTTTATTGTCTTTTTGAGAAAATTACCCTTCTCTCTTTATCAATTCTCTTGTCCATTATAAGTATAAAAGTCTATCATTTTTAAATCTTTTTCTTTGCGTAACATCAGTTAATAACTTTTAACAACTTTAATTTTTTCAACAAAAAATGTTATAATTTATTGACTTTCAGTTTTTTACTATTAACAGGCTGAAACCCGCTAAAATGGCATTATTCATCTCACTATATTTGATTTTCAAATAATTATGAAACTCAGAAACGATGCTTACACGAATTTCTCTTATTAACTCAAAGGGCTATGGTAAAGCCGAAATGAAACTTGATGATTGTGATTCCATACAATTAGTGGGGCCTAATAATATTGGAAAAAGTACACTGATTTATGCACTGAACTTTTTATTTGTTGTTGACGGCCAAAAAATGTCATTTAGCGGTCAGCGTAAAGGCGATAAAGAAACTATCCATCACTATTTTCCGACACATAACAAAAGTTTTTTGGTATTTGAAATCAATAAGTTAGGTTATTACTGTATACTTATAAAACGTAATACTGACGGTGAGTTGGAGTATTACAAAATTGATAGCGAATACAGTGAAGAGTTCTTTTTTGAGAATGAAGGCGCACATCAACGACTATTAAACTTTGATGAAATGCTTGCAAAGCTGGCAGAGCGTGGAATTGGTCACAGCAAATTTGCTACCAAGTCAGATGTATTTAACCTGGTATATCATCGTGGAATAAAAAACAATGCCGTAGTTTGGCTGGAAGATACTGTAAAGGCTGATGGATTGAGTAATAACTTTTCAAAGATTTACCGTTACTTAATCAACTCTAAACTTATTACCAATAAAACGCTGAAAGAATCATTGATCATTGCTGATAATCGTGAAAATGAAAGTCTTAACTTTTCCCAGAAAAATAAAAAAGATATCACGGATTTATTACGCATCAATGAGGAAATAAAAAGTATTAAAGCTGTACGTACTGATTTTTTTGAGTTTCGTGAATTAGTTAAAGTTTATAATTCAAAAACACGTATTGTCAGCGAACTTATCTATGCGTTCAACAATGCCTATACGGCTGCTATTCCTGAACTGGAAATTTCATCTATAGAAAGAGGCCGACATATTGCTGCAATCCACAATGAAATCAATGAAATTCTAAAACCTAAAGAATTAAATTATGCTTCATACATCGGTGAAAAAAATGCCGATATTAAGAATAAGACCAATCAGCTGGCTGAAAAACAAAATGAGTTAAATGAACTGAATAAGTTTGAAACAATTGATTTTCTTAAAGAATCATTGCGTAACTTGGATAAAGACCGTAAAGAAATTGAAAACCGTTTTACTACTATTGAAGTTCAGAAGTTATCAAGCAAACAATTGGAATTACGTATTGATAAACTCAATTACCAGATTACTTCATTGGAGAATCAAATTGATAATTATAACAATTTGTTAATACACAAAATTTCTGATAATGAAGATGTGAAACAATTGTTAAATTCCGTATTGGCCGACCAGATAATCAGCTTACCAAGCAAACAAATCAAAAAGCCAATCAAAAAAATATCTGCTAAGTTATTGTCCGTTTTTGATGGTGAAATTGATATCACCAAAGGCATTACACTTAAAGAATTCAGGTCTGTTAAAGAGTTGAAAGATGAGCTGAAAGTTTTACAGGCTGAGAAAAAACAAACTGAAGAATTGCTAAAAACTGTTATTGACAGGGAAAAGATTGATTCAAAGTTAAAAAGTATTTTAAGTGAAATAGAATTAATAAAAGAGAAAGTAAGACGTATAGAAAGTAAACCTGCATTGGAAAAACAGGTACGTGCCATAACAGAAAGTATCAGAACCCTTACACTCGAAAAGAAAGAACTGGAAGAGTTTTTAAGCTCATTGGTGAAGGAGATTTCTCAAAAACAAATTATGTTTGAGAAATTACAGGATGAAAAACGTAATTATGAAGTACGTGTAAGAGAACTGAAAGGGCGCAAAATGGAGGTGGAGGCGATCAACTTAGAGCCTATCGAATACGAAACCAATGATAACCTGGATTATCTGTATTCTAAAATTCAGATTCATCAGAAAGACAGAACTGAACTGAAAGTAAAGAAAGATGCTACGTTTGAGAATCTGAAATACCGTTTGCGTAATAACAGTGCAGATATTGATCTGTTTATCACGTTTGTTGAAGATGAAATTGCTTGTTTATCCGATAAAGAACGTAGTATTGACGGATTATTATCCAGCATCTCCACACAGTTTGCAAACCCTGCATATACGCTTTTAAAACGGTATGAAGAATTTAAGCAGTTTGTATATACTAAGTTCAATGAAAAACTTTCCATGACTCGTATTTCCAATATCGAATCAATGAAAATTGAATTGTTGGACAATGAGCGTATCATTGGAGAATTAAAACAAATTGCTTCTATTCAGGAGTTCAATGGCCAGATGAGCTTTGAATTTGACCATTCGGAAAACTTAAAAGTATTAAACACCTACCTCGATAGTGGTAAAAAAGTAGGTTTTGATGAACTGTTCAACATAGAGTTGTTGCTACATATCAAAGGAACCGATAAACGTGTAGACCTTGCCAACCAGGTAGAGTCAGACGGTACTGACCGTATGATTCGTTTGGTAATGATTATGTCTATTATTAATCGTTTGGCAATAACAGACGAACAAAACAAGATTGCTTTGTTTATTGATGAGGTAGCAACAATTGATAAACAAAACCGTCCGGAGATTGTGAAATTCTGTAAAGAGCACTATTTCATCCCAATCTTTGCCGCTCCTGATGCTGTTGAAGGATTTAACAAATACTATTTTATCTATCCTTCCAAAGGAAAAATTAATATCAATGAAAAACAAAATGCAGTTGTTGTTGAAAGAAACGGAGTTGTTCAGGCAGCACCGTCTAAGTCATTAAAGAGTAAATAAGAAATACATCCACAGATTCACAGATAAAAAAATAGTAAAAAGAATCTGTGAATCTGTGGCCAAATAAATTGGTAATACATAATAAAGATTTAACTAAAAAGTAAAAAAACAAAAAACCTCTCCTTCCAAAGAGAAGGGTGGTATAGGAAGGAGCCTATGAAAGCAGAACCAAGAACCATACTGCGCTTTTTATTAGAGTATTTTGATATCATTATTGAATTGTATGAAACACAGACCAAAGATGGTGTGATTACAAGAGAATTATTGAATGAGATTACAATCAAACATAATATTGATATTAAAGTACAGCTGATTGATTATAAGATATTAAGCTCAGTTAATGATAATTATGAAATCAGAACTGTTTATTATAACCTGGTTGAGTTTATATTAAGCGAGTTCAAGCCAATGTTGCCCGAAACAATTGAGAAATTTCATGTTTCTATTTCTGAATTGTTCCGTAAAATCAAAGAAAATATTAATGGCGATAAAGTTATTCTGAACCAGCGTTTAGCAGAGCTGGCCAATGAAATCAGAACGTTTTATGAAATGGTGGAAAAAAATACCATCAGTTTGTTAAATGAAACCCGTGAGCTCAAAGCCAATGTAAAAAAGATTGATTATCGTGAAAAAATTGTTCGTGCCTCACGTTGGATTGATGAGTATATTATTCCTTTAAATAAAATTCTTGATATCAATCACAGCTCTTCTATAGCAAATAAACTTTATGATATTTCTGAATACACAAATAGATACCGTTTGAGTTGTGATGAAGAAAGCTCCCGCACCTTGTTTGAAAAGCTTTATTTTCAATTGATACAGGTAAATGATAATTTGTTGCGTCAATCGAAGATATTGACTACTGAATTATTGCCATTGATTGAGCGTATCCGTACAGAATCTATTATTTTAACAGGCTGGATTACTTTTCTGAAAAATCCTTATAAACAAAAAGTACCTCGTATGCCGGAAGGAAGAAGGATGCATATTTATTCAAAAAATACATTCTTCAATGCTGCTGAAATCTTTGAACAGTTTAAAAATGATGTTGATGTTTATTTTGATGACGAGGTAAATGTGGAGGAAAAATGGATTTTTGACAAAGAATACTTTACTAAAAAATTAAGATCAAACTTACCGGTAAATGATTTCTTTAAATGGTGTAGCAAAACATTAAAAGAAGAGTATAAAAAAGTGGAGATTGAAAAATTCTTTGCTCTCACTACGCTTGCCTTTGATGAAGATATTGAGCGTGATTTCGGCACTAAACCCGAATCCGACAAAATAAAAATAAACGATTTAACATTAACAGTCCCTAAAATAACTATCAATAAACATGGAATTTCCTAACCATCACCGCCAGATTGTAGAAGATTTAATAAGTGGTAAATTTATATTACCTACGGAGCGTACATATACTGTTCTTAAGGAAAATGAGCAGTCGTATACCTATTTTTTTAAGGCTTCTTTTAACTATGAGCTAAAAATCACCCAGGATTTTGCTTACTTAGTTTCTGATGAATCCAATGAAATGCTATCACGTGATGTCTGCATCTTTATTGCGCTTTTAAGCTATGAGCTTGACCGTGATGGTAAAAATTTCCTGGAGCGCATTCAGTTTAGCGAATTTGAAGTAGAAGAAATTGAAAACTACTTTACCAACTCATCCTATATTGATCTGATTTTATCAAACAAACAGTTAAGAGATACCGACTCCCGAAAAAATTTTCTTAATACCTTAAACAGAAGAAATATTATAGAAAAAACGGCCGACAATCGTTTTGTATTTACTTCTGCTCATAAATTCTTTATGGACTTTGCCGCTGATATTGTGAAGTATGAGAATGTGGAGAAAGAGTAAGCAGGGGGTTGATAATTAAACCCTCACACCAACAATACAAACATCATCCACCTGGCTTAAATCTTTCTTCCAGATGTCAAACGTTTGAGCTACTATTTCTTTTTGTTCATAAATAGACTCGGAGTGTATAGATTGTAAAAGCGTTTTTAAATTTTTTTGCATAAATTTTTTTCCTTTAGTTCCCCCGAATTGATCTGCATAGCCATCTGTTAGCAGATAAAACATAGCACCCGATTCAAGCTGTATGGTATGATTAGTGAAGGGGTGCATATCCGGATGATAACCTATTGGCTGTTTGTCGGGCTTTATTTCTTTGAGTTCACCATTTTGTATAAAATACAAAGAGTTATTTGCACCAGCCCATTGCAGCTCTTTTGTTTGTGAATGAAATCGCACTAATGATATATCCATACCATCTTTTGTTTGATTAACTTTTTCACTTTGTCCCAGTTCTTTTACAATTTTATCACGTAATTGCTCCAGAATTTCGGATGGAGAAACTAATTGAGCGTTAGCTGTTATCTCATTTAAAAAGGCAATTCCTAACATACTCATAAATCCTCCGGGAACTCCATGTCCAGTGCAATCTGCTACAGCAAGATACCAGTACCCTTGTTTTTCGATGCTCCAGTAAAAGTCCCCGCTGACAATATCTTTGGGTTTGTAAAAAACAAAATGTTGAGGCAAATTTTTACTGATGTGTACTTCATTTTTCAGTAACGCATCTTGTATTCTTTTTGCATAATTTATAGAATCGATTATATCTTTGTTTTTTTCTTCTATAATCACCTTTTGTTTACGAGTAACTCGAAGCGATCGAAAAATAAAACTGGCAAATACAAAAACAAGTGCCAAAACACAGGAAACAAGAAATAGAACCAACTGTTGTTTCTTTTTGCTTTCTGCAGCAACGGCATCTTTTTTTTCCTGCTCGGCTTTTAATGCAGCTTCTTTTTTATTATAGTGGAATGTTAACAAACTTGTTATTGTTTTTTTTCTAATTTCTTCATTGTCAATACTGTCTTTATATATAGTATATAACTTGTAATGTTGATAAGCGTCTTTCCATAAACTCTGAATGCTGTCTAACTGGGCTAATGAATTATAGCTTTCCTTTATAAGATCTTTTGCACCTAATTCATAGCAATTCTGTAATGCTTCATTTAAATGAGTGTACGCATCCTCGTATTTATTCAACTTCATTTTCAATTCACTAAAATTAATAAGAGTAAATGCAAGACCATGTTTATTATTGACCTTTTTATGTATATCTATAGCAGCATTGTAATTTTTCAATGATTCATTAAAATTAGCCTGTTTCTCATTAACCTTTCCAATATTGCTATAGGCAGTGGCTTGCAGCAACGGAGAATTAATTTCTTTCCCTATTTTTAAAGTAAGAAAAAAGTTTATCAATGATTTTGAATAATTTTCCTGAACAACATAAATTTCTCCAATATTATTATTAATTAGGGCTATTCTATATTTTTCATTAAGTTCCTCTTCCAGCTTTAATGAAGCATAAAAACTTTGTAATGCTTTTGGGTAGTCCTTTAAATGGAAATATATATTGCCTGTATTGATATACGAAGAGGCAATGAGTTGTTTATTTTTGATTCTTTCCGCTATTTTTAAGGTGGTTAAGTAATATTTTAATGCTTCAGAATAATCAGCAAGATGATAATAGACGGTTCCAATATTGAGATAAGAATCTGCAATTCCTTTGTTATCATTAATTTGCCGTCTTAACTCTAAGGAGGTGAAATAATTATTCAATGCTTCCTGGTAATTACCTTTATAGAGATAAATGGTTCCAATCTGGTTGCTTATATAGGCGATTTGGCCTTTGTCATTAGTTAATTTTGTAATTTTTAAGGCCGCATTATAGTTATTTAGAGCTTCACTGTAGTTCGAAATATCAAGATAAACATTTCCTTTATTGGTATAGGCAAGCGAAATCCCCTTTAACCATCCTGTTTTATTATCAACTCTGATAGAGCTTGCTAATGAAATGGCTTTATTGCAGTATTTCAAGCCATTTTCATGATCTCCTGATTTGCGGTACTCTTTACAAAGCAGTATAAGATGGTTTACCTCGTTAGTATCAGCTTTACCAACCTTAATAAGAGTTAATAAGGAATCAAT
>JAHEXZ010000009.1 GCA_023251835.1 Bacteroidota bacterium
TCCATATGCTTTATGAACCGCCTGTGAAGATACAATATTGGCAAGTAATTGGCCGTCTTTAATAACAGCTGCTGCCGTATCTTCACAGGATGATTCAATACCAAGAATAATAATTGGTTTATTCATATATTTACAAAACAAACATGGAGATAAATTATCACAATTACCTTTCGTAAATTCGTAGTCACCCTGAGCCAAGTCGAAGGGCGTAATATATCAAAGATATTAAAAAACTTTCTAACATATTATTCAGAATAGCAGCAACAATAATATTCTTGCTAATTGTAATCTTTTTATTGATTCAATTACGCAGTGTGCAGGTCTATTTGGCTCAAAAAGGAGCGGAATACCTGTCCGGAAAATTACATACCCGCGTTAAAATTAAAAGTGTTGATATCGACTTATTTAAAAAGCTCGTATTGGAAGATGTTTACATAGAAGACTTACATCACGATACTTTACTTTATGCACAGAAACTTAAACTGGAAATAGATGATATTGACCTTCCAAAAAACAAGATAATTTTTTCCAGTATTGACCTGGTAAATACTAAAGCTTACCTGATCCAATACAAAGGCGAAGATTATTTGAACCTTCAGTTTATTATTGATGCCTTTAAATCAAAAGACACAACAAAAAAAACTTCTGCTGACTGGGATATCAGGTTTAAGGATGTGGCTCTTACAGATGTTGATTTCTGCTATCAAAGTCAATCACATACTCAAACAACCACTGGTATTAATTATTATGATATTAATGTACAGAAAATTAACAGCAGAATTAATAATATTCGAATTGACCATGATACAATCCTCGCTTCTATCAATAATTTATCGGCCTCAGAAAAAAGTGGATTTACACTAAACAACCTAAGCAGTAACGCCAAAATAAGCCCGGTCGGGTTGCAACTTGATAAATTAAAAATTGAAACACCGGAAAGTAAAATCTCAACAAACCTTGCCTTCAAATATAACAGCTATAAGGATTTTAATGATTTTATAAATCAAATATCCATAAAAGCTGACTTCAACCATTCTATTCTTGAAATGGACGATATAGCCTACTTTGCCCCGGAAATAAAAGGACTCTACCAAAAACTGGTAGTTTCAGGACAGGTAAGTGGAAAAGTGAACAACCTCCGTGGAAAAAATATGGACATTTTACTCAAAAATACATCAACAGAATTTGTTGGTGATGTAAAGCTAACCGGATTACCAAAAATTGATGAAACCCTTATTTATCTTAATGTTCAACAACTTAAAACAAACTATAATGATTTAAAGCAAATCGCAATCCCGCCTTTTGAGAAAAATAAAACGCTTGATATTCCTGCCAATATCGCAAAGTTAGGCACTATGAAATTCACCGGAACGTTTACAGGCTTATATAATGATTTTTATGCTTACGGTAATTTTTCATCAGCACTGGGTAGCTTATATACCGATCTGTCTGTTCAACATGACCAGGTAAAAAATAAAGAATTTTATAAAGGCAAAATAAAATCTACTGCTTTTAACTTCGGTGAATTTTTTGACGTGCCTCTTTTAGGCAGAGCAACTGCTAACATTTCAGTGGATGGAACAGGTTTAACGGTTGAAAAAGTAGTTGCAAGCCTGGATGGTACTATAAACAGTTTGGAATTTAATAATTATACCTATAAAAATATTGCCATTGAAGGCTATATTGCTAAACAGATATTTAAAGGAAAATTAAATGTAAAAGATGATAATATTGACTTTGATTTTAACGGAAATGTTGATTTTACAGGCGAACTTCCTCATCTTGATTTTATTTCTACTCTCAACAGGACAGATTTAGCAGCTCTCAACTTTATTAAAACTGACAAAAAAACAAACCTTTCCACCCAGGTAATTATAAATGTTACAGGCAGTAATATCGATAATTTAATCGGACACGTTAATTTTGACAATACCATTTTTGAACAGGACAAAGAGAAATACAAACTGAGTATCTTTACCCTTGAATCAACAGAGCAAAATGGTATAAAATCTATTGTAGTGTTTTCTGATTTTGTTGATGCAAAAATAAATGGCAAATTTAAAATTCTTGAACTGCCCATATCCATTGAAAGATTGCTAAGCAGCTATATGCCTTCATATTTCAACAAGCCCTCATCTTCTAAGATTATACCCCAACAATTTGAATATAATTTCCTATTTAAAAAAACAGATGCCGTAACACGTTTGTTTATACCTCAGCTAACCATTGCACCTAAAACTATAATCAAAGGCAATTTTAATTCATCAACCAATGAGCTTAGTTTAACCGGTAATTCCACCAATCTCGCTTTTGCCGGTTTCTCTGCCAGAAATTGCAGCATAGATGCTTCAACTAACCATGATTTAATGTTTAATATCAATTCCGAAAGATTTTATATAAGCGACAGCGGATGGCTCTCCAATTTCAATGTTATTACTTCTACCTACTCTGATAGTGTTAACCTGGCTATATCATGGAACAATGAAGCACAAAATGAATATTCCGGTGATATAAAATCATTTTTATACTTTAACGCTGCCAAAACAATTAAATTAAGCGTTTTACCTTCTCATTTTGTAATTTCTGATTCTGCATGGGTTATCAATAAACCAAATGAAGTAATCATAGATTCCAGCCATATCACAGTAAATAAATTAATGGTGGAACATAATAATCAATCAATATTACTGAATGGAATAGTGGCTGAAAATGATAGTGATGCCTTAAAGCTAATGCTCACCAATTTCAATCTCGCCAACTTAAATTCATTCACAAATTCCTCTGGCATATATTTAAAAGGCCAGGTAAATGGCGAATCAACCATTACAGATTTTTATCGTAACCTTTTATTTGTAAGTAACAATAATTTCAACTCCTTTTATATAAATGATAATGCACTTGGTGATGGAAACATTACAACCATATGGGACAATGCCAAAGAAGCACTATCATTGAATGGTTCTTTTACTTCTGGAATTGTTCCTAACATCTTATTTTCCGGTTACTACTATCCTAAAAAAGCCGATGATAATGTTGATGTTAAATTGAATCTCGAAGCTATGCAATTACAGATATTTGAACCATTTATAAAAGATTATTGCTCCAATTTTAAAGGCTTTTTTGCCGGAAATATTGAAATAAAAGGATCTCCGCAAAAACCAAAACTGTCAGGCATTTTAAATGTCAATGCCAAAAAAGTAACTGTATCTTATCTGAATACTACTTATAATTTCTCACACAATATTGTTATTGAAAATAATTCCTTTGGCGTTGAAAATCTTAATTTATTTGATGTCAATCACAATAAAGCTACTGTTACCGGAAAGGTATACCACACTAATTTTAAAAATTTTCAGCTCGACTTTGATATTCAACCGGAAAAATTTATGTGCCTGAATACTACTGAATCAGATAATAACCCATATTATGGAACTGCTTACGTATCAGGAATCGTAAACATATCAGGGTTTACTGATAATATTCTGATTGGGGCCAATGTAAAAACCGAAAGTATTACCTCCAATTATAAAGGAGATAAATTAAACTTGCTTTCAAAATCAGAATTAACTAAGTTCTACATCCCGCTTTCCGGAACAGAAGAGGTGAGTGAAAACAACTTTATAACTTTTATTAGAAAAGATAGCACTATTGTCATTAAAAACGATTACAAAGTTAAGCAGGGAGGACTTACACTTGATTTCGATTTAAATGTTACTCCTGACGCTGAAGTACAATTAATATTTGACCAAAAAGTTGGAGATGTGATCCGAAGCAGAGGAAACGGAAATATCAAACTGGAGATAAATACAAAAGGAGATTTTAAAATGTTTGGCGATTACATAATTGAGGAAGGGGATTATTTGTTTACGCTCGAAAACATCATTAATAAAAGATTTGATTTGG
Source organism: Bacteroidota bacterium (assembly GCA_023251835.1). Lineage (GTDB taxonomy): Bacteria > Bacteroidota > Bacteroidia > 2-12-FULL-35-15 > 2-12-FULL-35-15 > 2-12-FULL-35-15. The sequence continues at coordinate 3,904 of JAHEXZ010000009.1, forward strand.
AAAAAGGCGGAACTATTAAATGGAGCGGAAGTCCTTATCAGGCTGATATTGATTTAAGCGCTGTTTATAAAACCCGTGCATCACTTAAACCATTTTTTGCCGGTGCTGATTCAACAAACAGCATATATAAAGTACGCTACCCTATTGACCTTAAACTATTAATGTCGAAAAATTTACTGTCACCCGAAATCGGCTTTGACATTGGTATCCCAACCGTTGATGCATCAATACGCCAGCAGGTATTAAGCTATATTAATACAGAAACCGAAATGAACCGCCAGGTACTTTCTTTACTCGTTTTGAATAGTTTTGTTACCCCTTCCCAACTTAGCAATACAGGTTCCGGAGCCACAGCAGGCTCAGTGGCTGGCACTAATACGAGTGAACTACTGTCCAACCAGTTAAGTAATATGTTAAGTAGTATCAGTAAAGATTTTGATATTGGTATCAATTACAGGCCGGGAGATGAAATCAGTAAGGACGAACTGGCTGTAGCCTTATCAACACAAATGTTTAATGATAAATTAACTATAGAGGGCAACGTGGGCAGAAATACCACAAATACCCAAAATGCCAATAATATTGTTGGTGACGTAAATATTGAATACAAACTAACCGATGATGGTAAAGTAAGGATAAAAGCATTTAACAGGGCCAATGATAATAATTTAATTTATTCAACCAGCCCATATACACAAGGAGGTGGTATCTTTTACAGGGAGGAATTTAATACTATTGGTGAACTTTTTGAAAGATACTGGCAAGGTATTACCAGAAGACGAAAAAAAATAAACTCAGCAACAGAAGCTCCTCCCTCAACAATTATCATAGGGCCTGATTCTTCAACACAATAAGCTAACCATCCAATCTTAATGAATGTCCCATTTTATCTCTTTTTGTCTGAAGATAAAATTTATTGTGCTCATTCGATTTTATTTCAATAGGAATATTCTCAACAATCTCTAACCCATACCCGATAAGGCCCGCACGTTTCTTAGGATTATTGCTCATCAATTTAATTTTAGTCACTCCCAAATCCCTCAAAATTTGCGCCCCAACACCATAATCACGTTCATCCATGTTAAATCCCAGTTCCAGGTTTGCTTCAACGGTATCACGTCCTTCTTCCTGCAATTTATACGCTTTTAATTTATTTAATAATCCAATTCCCCTGCCCTCCTGATTCATATATACAATAATTCCCTTCCCTTCCCTTTCAATCATCTCCATAGCTTTATGAAGTTGATGACCACAATCACATCTGCAGGAACCAAAAACATCTCCTGTTAAACAGGATGAATGAACACGCACCAACACCGGCTCATCCTTTTCCCAGGTGCCCTTTGTCAGCACAAGATGTTCCTGGTCGTTTGTTGTCTGGCGATAAGCTATCAAATCAAAGTTGCCCCATTGAGTTGGCATTTTAACATTAACATCCTTAGAAATGATACTTTCATTTTTGATACGATAAGCTATTAAGTCCTCAATGGAAATTATTTTAAGTTTAAACTTCTTCGCAATCTCCAGCAATTCTGGTAAACGCGCCATTGAACCATCTTCATTCATTATTTCAACAAGGGCACCGGCCGGTTCAAAACCAGCCAAACGTGCAAGATCTATAGTAGCCTCAGTATGACCTGCCCTGCGAAGCACCCCTCCCTTTTTTGCTTTTAAAGGAAAAATATGTCCGGGCTTACCAAACTCTTCTGGCTTTATTTTCGGATCTATAAGCGCCTGAATAGTCTTTGAACGGTCACTAGCTGAAATTCCTGTTGTACAACCATAGCCTAACAAATCAATAGATACAGTAAATGCAGTAGTATTTTGTGAAGTATTATTGCTCACCATCATTTCAAGGCCAAGCTGCTCACAATGTTCTTCTGTAATAGCAGCACAAATAAGTCCTCTTCCATGAGTAGCCATAAAATTAATAACCTCAGGTTTTACATTTGCAGCAGCCGTGATAAAGTCGCCCTCATTTTCGCGATCTTCATCATCAACAACAATAATTACTTTTCCCGCCTTAAGATCAGCAATCGCCTCTTCAATAGTATTTAGCACAGATTTCATTTGTTTTTGTATTATGTACAAAGATACGAAATTAGTTCGGAGTCTGGAGTCAACACACATTCCTGTCACCCTGAGCGACCTGTACTGAGCGGAGTCGAAGTAAGTCGAAGGGCGTTATGCGCAGTTTTTCTTCTAAACTCAGAGCAGATAATTGCAGCAGCAATAGCTGCATTCAATGACTCTGCCTCACCTTTCTCCGGCCTGTAATGTGAAAACGATGGAATACTTATTCTTTCAGTTATATAGGGTAGTATTGAATCTGATATTCCTTTGGATTCATTACCAATAACAATAAATCCTTCAGTAGTTAATCCCTTTGTATAAATATTTTCTCCCTCCAGTAAAGCTCCAAATACAGGGAACCCTTTATTTAACAAGGGTTCATCTTTTAATTCATTAAAGAAATCCATTAGGTTCATGTAATGCAATTTTATCCTCGCAATAGAACCCATAGTAGACTGTACTACCTTGGGATTATATGCATCCGCAGATTCCCTGCTGCATATAATTGTTTCTATACCAAACCAGTCTGCAATACGGATAATTGTACCCATATTTCCAGGGTCTTTAATGGTATCTAATAGCAATGTCAACTTACCTTTGAGCTCACTTTTATTAAATACATAGTCAGGAATTTTGCATACTGCAAGCACTTCATTGGGTGTAACTTGTGCTGACAATCGCTCCAATTCTTTATTATTGACCTCTGTATACGTTATCCGTTTATCAGGTAACACCTTATTTAAGAATTCTGTTGTTGCAAATAACTGCTCCACCTCAATCTCAGATTTTAATAATTCAACCACCATTTTAGGCCCCTCAGCAATAAACAAGTGGTATTCCTCTCTAAACTTTTTTTGCTTTAATGAATTAATAAATTGAAGCTGCTTTTTAGTTAGCATGTTTTTATACTATATTTCCGACAAATATAGTAATTTAGTACCCGATAGGGTATATAAAGGGTGTACGAAAAAATGCACACATAACCCCGGAGGGGTTACATATTTATAGAGAAAAGAATTTATCTTGATTTTGTACGACCCCGGATGGGGTCGAATATCAATGTTTTTTATTATTTCTATAAATGTTTGAGTCCGCTGGACTCTTTGTTATACAATTTTTCGTACACCCTATATAAATTGTAACATTGCTATTTCTGACTATAAAAATTAGTAAATCTCTTTCCTTTTGAATTATTGAATTTATTGCTTTTAACTTAATACGTGGCCACTAAATTTCCACATATAAATTTACTCTCGATAGTTGTATTTACTCTGTTATTTATTGCCTGCAATCCCTCCAAAAAATTACACGATGGCGAATACCTTCTCGACAAAAACTATATAATTGATAAAGATACCAAGATCAATAAAAGTGATATTGAGAGTTATATAAAACAGAAACCCAACCACCGGATTTTGGTCTTTTTTCGGTTTCATTTATGGTTATATAACCTTGCAAATGAAGAACGTATAAAACGCAAACGTACCCGTTACAATAAAAAAATTGAAAACCGTAATACCAGAAGGCTGGCAAAAGGAAAAAAAACAAAAAAAAGCCGCCATCACCTTTTGGGCGAACGGCTCTTGGAAATAGGTGAAGCCCCTGTAAAACTTGACACATTACTCGCAGAAAAATCCGCTAAACAAATTAGATTGTTTTTAAATAATAAAGGATATTTCATTAGCTCTGTGACAGATTCTATACATTATAAACGAGGAAAAAAGGCAACCGTATTTTATAAAATTAAAGCCAATGAACCTTATACAATAAACAAACTCGAGTATAGAATCCCTGATAGCCTGCTTAGGTATTTTGTTGTTATGGATGCATACAATACATTACTTGTAAATGGGGAAAATTATGATGTAGATATACTACAAAAAGAAAGAGAACGTGTTACCGATTTACTAAATAATAATGGTTATTATTTTTTGACCAGAGATTATATTTATTATGAAATTGATACTACAATAGGTAATAAAAAAGTAAATATTACCATGGGAATAAAAAACTATGTGAGGAAATTAAACGACTTCTCTGATTCAATAGTTGAAATACCTCATCAAAGATTTTATATTAATAACATCTATATTCAGCCCGACTTTATCTCAAAAAAAGCCGATCCCCCGCAGAAAGACACTCTTCTTATTGATGATTATACCATTCTTTATACTAAAAAGCTGAAGTACAAAACAAAAGTTTTACTAAACTCTGTATTTATACGTAAAGGGGAACTGTACCAACTGAAAAATGTAGAAGATACTTATAAAAGGTTTTCAGAGCTTAAGGCCTTTAAAACAATCAATATCTTTTTTACTCAAAATGGTGCCGAACATCTGGATTGTTTTATTCAACTTAGCCCAATACTAAAACAATCTTTCACCATCGAAACCGAAGGTACCAACAGATCAGGGAATTTAGGTATATCAGGCAGCTTTATTTTTCAAAACCGCAACTTGTTTAAAGGCGCTGAAGTATTTGAATTACGATTAAAAGGTGGTATAGAAGCGCAAAGAACATATACTGATAATACCAATAATACAACTACTCCGATTCAAAATTTCAACACTGTTGAATTTGGACCCGAAATGAATATTTCCATTCCGCGCTTTTTAGTACCATTTAAAATAAAAACTTTTAAACAATCAAATCCTAAAACGGTATTTACCAGCTCTTTCAATTATCAACGCAGACCTGATTATACCCGTACTATACTCAACTTTTCTTATGGCTATACCTGGACAAACACTAAAATAAAACATATATTTAATCCTATAGTTATCAATCTTGTGAAAGTAGGACTATCACCAAAGTTCCAGGATTACCTTACAAATAAAGTTCAAAACATTTTTATTCTTAACAGTTTTAATAATCACTTAACACCCAGCACCCGCTATTCACTAATTTTCAATGAACAGGATATAAAAAAACTACTAAACTTCTCCTACGTAAAAATCGATCTTGAATCTTCCGGTAATATTCTAAGGGGCATATATAACATGGCAAACTATATTAAACCAAATACTTTTGTGAAAGACAATCAGGGAAGGTATACGCTGCTTGATATAGCCTATTCCCAATATTTACGTGCCATATTGATTACCGGTATTACTACAATTCAAGCGAAATAAACAAAATAGTGTTTCGTATTGCAGCAGG
>JAHEXZ010000167.1 GCA_023251835.1 Bacteroidota bacterium
ACAAAAAATAGTAAGTACCTTTGCACCCGCTTTTTAAAAAAGCGAGAGGTTTGGGATTACACCTGTTCTATTTTAGCTTGTCCATTTTAAAAACTAAATTTATTATAAACACTTATTAATTTTTTAAAACATGAAAAAAATTTTACTTTCGGTACTTGGTGTATCAACTTATATTAGTATACATGCGCAGTGTAATGAATTGTTTATTTCTGAGTATGTTGAAGGTAGCGGAAATGATAAAGCAATGGAAATTTATAATCCGACAAACAGTGCTATTAATCTTTCTTCCTACACCATTAATCGTTATTCGAATGGGTCTTCTTCCATAGTTAACACCTTACAGCTTACCGGAACCATAGCTGCGCACGATGCATTTGTAATTGCAAACGGCCAAACAACGGTAGAACAGGGCGGACAATCTCCTCCAGCAAGCCCGGCTCTTCAGGCATTGGCAGATCAATTAGACGGGCCTTATGGTACTAATGGCGCTCCAATGTATATGAACGGGGATGACGCGCTTACCTTGGAGAAAAGCGGTGTAAAAGTGGATATCTTTGGTAAAATTGGTGAAGATCCGGGTACAGCATGGACAAATGTTTTCCCATATACAGATGGAAATGGAACATGGATAACTAAAGACCATACGTTGCAAAGAAAGGCAAGTGTTACAGGTGGTGCTACAATTAACCCAACTGCATTTAACCCATTGACAGAATATGATACCTTACCAGAAAATACATGGACAGGCTTAGGTGCCCATACCTGTAGCTGCCCAACAGGAATCAATGAAATGGACAATAGCATTTCTGTAGCTATTTACCCAAATCCTTCTAATGCTGGCTTTTTCAATATTTCTTCATCAGAAGTGATTAAAACTGTTGAATTATATAATGTAATGGGACAAAGAGTACTGCAAAAAGAAGGAAACAGAACCTCAAAATATATTACTGTTGAAACAGAAACGCTTATTAAAGGAGTGTATGTGGTAAAAGTTTTATATGCCAATAATAGAGCCACCGTTACAAGACTTTCGATTCAATAATTAAAAAATTAAAGAGGCTGTCTCAAAAGTTTAAAAACGTCATTGCGAAACTTTTTAGTCGAAGCAATCTTCCCATTTATTGTGAGATTGCTTCACTTCGTTCCGGCAATGGTGATTCTAATTTATGACTTTTGAGACAGCCTCTTTTTTACATGTTTGTATGAAAAAAAGTATTCTTGTTTGTTTATTTATTACCTGTTCATTAGTATCCTTTTCTCAGGGAAGAGGAGAAATTAAAGGGACGATAAAAGATGCAGCTACCGGTGAAACAATTATTGGTGCTGCTATTTTGATTGGAGAAGGAAAAGGAACTGTAACCGACATTGATGGAAACTATAGCATTAAAGCAGATTCCGGCCAATATACACTTACTGTTACTTATGTAGGTTATGAGCCTCAGAAATTAAAAACAAAAGTAGGAAACAAACCTGTTGTTGTTAATTTCTCACTTCAAACTATTACCTTAAACGAAGTAGAGGTTGTTGCAGATGTGGCCAAAATACGCGAAACGCCTATTGCTTTTTCAAATATCTCCACCAAACAGATACAGGAGGAACTAAATTCACGTGATTTGCCAATGTTGTTAAACTCTACTCCCGGTGCTTATGCCACAGAACAAGGTGGTGGAAGTGGCGATGCACGCGTATCAATCAGAGGGTTTGATCAGAGAAATGTAGCTGTACTTGTTGATGGCGTTCCGGTAAATGATATGGAAAACGGACAGGTATACTGGAGCAATTGGGATGGGTTGGGAGATGCTACACGTAATGTACAGGTACAACGTGGCCTAGGAGCTTCTAAGCTGGCGATTGCCTCTGTAGGCGGAACAATGAACATCATTACTAAAGGCATCGATTCCAAAAAAGAAATCAGTATTAAACAAGAGGTAATGAGCAGTCTGATATACAAAACATCAATCGGCTTTAATACGGGACAATTAAAAGGCGGTTGGGGAATCACAGGAGCATTTTCACGAAAAAAGGGGGATGCTTATGCTGACCAAGCCTGGGACGATGCCTATTCTTATTTTTTAAAAGTGCAGAAAAGAATTGGACACCATTTACTTAGTCTTAACGGAAGTGGTGCTCCTCAAAGCCATGGGCAACGAAATGCAAAAATAGCTTTGGCGGTATATGATGAAACCTTGGCAAAAAAACTCGGGATCAATACGGATAGTGTGTATCAAAACAGCATTTTTACTACAGCTGAAAACGGCACAAGAGGGATTAAATATAACCCTCACGCAGGGTTTTTAAATGGGGAACCACTTAATGAAACTGTAAATTATTTTCATAAGCCACAATTCAATCTTTCCGATTTCTGGAATATAAATAAAAAGCTATACTTATCTACGGTTGCTTATGCTTCCTTTGGAAAAGGAGGAGGAACAAAATTGTTAAATACTCCTTCTGCCAGTGATCGCGATCCTGCCACAGGGATAAAGTTTGATAAATACTACACATCAAACAGCTCTGCCATTGATCAATTATATAGCCCAACATTACATAAGTCAAGCAATATAATACAAAGTTCGGTAAATAATCATCAATGGTTTGGTGTTTTATCTTCGCTGAATTATCAAATTGATACTGCTTTCTCCGCTATTTTTGGTATTGATGGACGTTATTACAAAGGAATTCATTACAAAGAAGTATATAATTTACTGGGTGGCGATTATTTTGAAAATCATTCCGATCAAAATCAACCAGGCGGTACATTTATCGGAGATCCTGATTTTCAGTATCAAATGAAACGTAAAGGTGATAAAATATTAACCAATTATGAAGGCTATGTAACCTGGGGAGGTGCTTTTGCACAGATTGAATACAAAAAGAAAAAATGGAGCGCTTTCTTGACTGCCAGTATATCTGAAACAGGCTATCAACGTAAGGATTTTTATCAGAAAAAAGATTTAGTGTTGCCTGATACTACTATTTTGCAGGCTGTTGGCTTTGGCGATACATTAACTCATAATGGCGTACAATACACCAATCAATCACCTGAAGCCCGGTATTCCATAACTAACCGCAAATGGTTCTTAGGTTATACATTTAAAGGTGGAGCTAATTATAATATAAACGAACATCAAAATGTATTTTTAAATTTAG
>JAHEXZ010000127.1 GCA_023251835.1 Bacteroidota bacterium
TGTTAAGTTTCAAAACAATAAACAACCGTAACAGTTAATCAAACCGGTGTGCTGTTTTATATAATTCTTCTTTAGAAAGGCTTTTGAAATAGTTATAGGTAATTTTTAAGCCCTGAGCACGGCTTACTTTCGGTTCCCATCCTAAAATCTCTTTTGCTCTTGTAATATCCGGTTTACGCTGTTTTGGGTCATCCTGAGGTAAAGGTTTTGAAATTATCTTTTGAGACGTACCTGTTAGTTTAATTATCTCTTCTGCAAATTCTTTAATAGTGATTTCCTGCGGATTCCCAATATTAACAGGCTGAACATAATCACTCATCAGTAAGCGGTAAATGCCTTCAATCAAATCATCAACGTAACAAAAGGAGCGTGTTTGCGAACCATCACCAAACATAGTTAAATCTTCACCACGTAAAGCCTGACCAATAAAAGCGGGCAATACACGGCCATCATTCAGGCGCATACGAGGGCCATAGGTATTAAATATACGTATAATACGGGTTTCCAAACCATGATAGGTGTGATAGGCCATGGTCATGGCTTCCATAAAACGTTTGGCTTCGTCATACACACCACGAGGACCTACAGGGTTTACATTACCCCAATATTCTTCAGTTTGCGGATGTACCAAGGGATCGCCATATACTTCAGAGGTAGAAGCAACTAAAATACGTGCTTTCTTCACTTTAGCAAGTCCCAGTAAATTGTGTGTGCCGAGAGAGCTGACCTTTAATGTTTGAATAGGAATTTTCAGATAGTCGATAGGTGAGGCTGGCGAAGCGAAATGCAGAATATAATCTAATTCACCAGGAACAAAAACAAATTTGGAAACATCATGATGATAAAATTCAAAATGTTCCAGCTTCATTAAATGTTCAATATTTTTTAAATCGCCCGTGATAAGGTTATCCATACCAATAACGTGATAACCTTCATTAATAAAGCGGTCGCAAAGATGTGAGCCTAAAAAGCCTGCGGCACCTGTTATTAAAATTTGTGGCCTCACCCCAACTCTCTCTCCCTCCTTTGTCGGGATAAACTCCGGAGAGGGGGAAGCGGGGTTATTGTTGTTTTTCATTTTCTTAAAAATATAAATTTAACAAACTCATCTTCCAATAGAACAATAATAAAAACCCAACTCTTTCATTTGCTGTATGCCATATAGGTTACGGCCGTCAAAAATCACGTTATTCTTTAAAAGGCTTGTCATCATATCAAAATCAGGAGTACGGAATACGCTCCACTCTGTTGCAATTAAGAGGGCATCAGCATCGCGTAGAGCGTCATATTCATCCAATGCATAAACAATTTTATCTCCAATTAAATTACGTACATTATTCATCGCTTCCGGGTCATAGGCAGTAATGGTTGCTCCTTCTTTCAGCAATTCATCAATGATATACAGTGCAGGTGCTTCACGGATATCATCGGTATCGGGCTTAAAAGCCAGGCCCCATAAGGCAATTTTTTTACCTTTCAGGTTGTTTTTAAAGTAATTTTTAATTTTAGGAATAATAATGGTTTTCTGTTTGTTATTAATATCCATTACTGCATCCAAAATTTTAAAATTATAATTTACTTCACTTGCGGATTTGGCCAATGCCTGTACATCCTTCGGAAAGCAACTGCCACCATATCCTATACCCGGAAATAAAAAGCGTTTACCGATACGGTCATCAGAGCCAATGCCAATGCGTATTGCATCTACATCAGCTCCCAGCTTTTCACACAAATTAGCAATTTCATTCATAAAGGTAATTTTAGTTGCTAAGAAGGCGTTGGCAGCATATTTGGTCAATTCAGCTGATCGTTCATCCATAAAAATGATAGGGTTACCCTGGCGAACATAAGGCTTGTAAAGCTCTTCCATTATCTTTCTGGCTCGTTCTGAGCTTGTTCCAATCACAACCCTATCCGGTTTCATAAAGTCATCTACAGCAAAACCTTCACGCAAAAATTCGGGGTTGGAAACTACATCGAATAAGGCCTCTCCCTGGCCCTCCCCAAAAGGGAGGGAACTTAAAATAGTTTGTTTTACTTTTTCTGCGGTGCCAACGGGTACTGTGCTTTTATCAACAATTACTTTATAATCTTTTATTAATCTACCTAAATCTTTGGCAACACCAAGTATATAACTTAAATCAGCAGATCCATCTTCACCTGGAGGTGTAGGCAGGGCAAGGAAGATAATTTTTGCTCTTTCTATGGCTTCAGCCAGGTTGGTAGTAAATGTTAACCGTCCTTGTTTGATATTGCGCTCAAACAGTGCATCCAAATGCGGTTCATATATTGGAACAATACCGGATTGCATTTTTTGTATCTTATCTGCATTGATATCAACACAAATAACATGATTACCTGTTTCTGAAAGGCAGGTACCTGTAACCAAACCTACGTATCCTGTTCCTACTACTGCTATGTTCATTGTATATACCCCTCTCTGACTCTCCTCCCTCTTTCATCGGGATAAACTCCGGGGAGAGAAATGTTACTGATATAAAAGATTTATTTTTTTGTATTCTTGCCCTCATTCTTCCCTTCGGGGTTTGAAGGACTCCTATGGAGGAGTCTGCTTCGCCTTCGGCAAATCTATGGCGAACGAAGGGAATTTTACTTTATAAACTCCAACACCGAATCTGTAATATATTTCAACGTTTCTTCATCAAGTTCGGTGTGCATTGGCAATGAGATAACCGAAGCACAGAGTTTTTCTGTTACCGGAAAATCCCCGGCTTTGTAGCGAGGATCTAAGTATGCTTTCTGAAGATGCAACGGAATAGGATAATAAACCATAGCCGGAATATCTCTTTGTGCCAAAAACTCTTTTAAAGCACTTCTGTCAATACCATTCAATTGCAGCGTATACTGGTGAAATACATGATTTGAATATTTCGCTCTTGCAGGTGTTTTAATTTTGGGATGGTTTGCAAAAGCTTTGTCGTAATAATTCGCAGCTTTATTACGTGCTGTAGCATAATTATCCAAATCACGGAGCTTAACTCTGAGAATAGCAGCCTGGATACTATCTAAGCGAGAATTTACACCAATGGAATCGTGAACATATTGTACAGATTGTCCATGATTAGCAATCATCCTGATTTTGGCTGCCAAGGCATCATCATTTGTAAATATAGCACCGCCATCACCATAACAGCCTAAATTTTTAGACGGGAAAAATGAAGTACAGCCTATAGTGCCTATTGTACCAGCCTTTTTCTTTGTTCCATCTTTGTATAAATAGTCGGCACCAATGGCCTGTGCTGTATCTTCAATTACATACAGGCTGTATTTTTTTGCCAGTGCCATTATGGCCTCCATATCAGCACATTGACCAAACAGATGAACGGGAACAATTGCTTTAGTTTTAGGAGTGATGGCTTTTTCAATTGCAGCAATATCAATATCAAACGTATCAGGCAAAACATCTACCAATACCGGTTTTAAGCCCAATAAAGCAATTACTTCGGCAGTGGCAACATAGGTAAAATCAGCTGTAATCACTTCATCGCGAGGTTTCAGACCAAGCGCCATCATTGCAATCTGCAAAGCATCAGTACCATTGGCACAAGGTATAACATGCTTCACATTAAGATATTTTTCAAGCTCTGCCTGAAATGCTTTTACCTCAGGGCCATTGATAAAAGCGGTATTATTGATTACATTTTGTATCGCGGCATCTATTTCTGTTTTTATTTTTTCATACTGGCTTTTTAAGTCAACCATCTGGATTTTTTTAGCTACTTTTTCCATTGTGTATCTTTTTTCTTTTTAGAAACGCGAAGATAATTAAAATAAACTAATTTGGCAGGCGTTTTTGGAGTGGAAATCAATACAATTTGATGTATATTAGCAAACATTTTGTTTACGAATGCGGTATAACAGTATCATTATTCTCCTATTTATACAGGCAATAGCAATAAACCTAACAGCACAGGTAAGTATAAAAGATTCTGCTATAGCTACTCCATTAGTTGGTATTTCTTATGGTTATCAGTTTCCTGCAGGAGATATGGCAAATCGGTTTGGAAACAATTCAGCTATTCAGTTGAATGTTGATTTTAAAACCAGGAAACAATGGATTGTTGGTATCAATGGCAGTTATCTTTTTGGAAAACAGATTAGAGAAACAGGCCTTTTTGACAGTATTATTACTTCGGATGGGTATATTATCTCCCAGAATGGTGAATTTGCAGATGTACGTTTGTACGAACGCGGATTTACCATATCCGCCACAGCAGGAAGAATGTTTTCTTTCAAAAAACCAAATCCAAATTCAGGGTTTGTATTTAATTTCGGGATAGGGTTTATCCAACATAAAATACGTATCGAAACCATTGGTAACAATGTTCCTCAATTGACTAAAGAATACAAAAAAGGATATGACCGTTTGACAAACGGCATATTGCTGAGTGAGAATTTAGGATATTTGTATTTAAGCAATAACAGGCTGGTAAATTTTTATATTGGCTTTGAATGTATGCAAGGTTTTACCCAAAACCGCAGAAGCTATGACTATGATCTGATGAAACAGGATACTAAGAAAAGATTGGATATATTGTATGGGGGCAAAGTAGCTTGGATATTACCATTGTATAAAAAAGCACCCCAGGATTTTTATATATATTAGGTTCTCCATATTTGGGAGGATTACAACGATGAGATTTTTATATACCATTTCTATTTATTTGTATGGTCTTGCAATCCGCATCTCTTCTTTATTCAACGCAAAAGCAAAATTGTGGGCAGATGGAAGAACGAATATCTTCCGGAAGATTAGTAAAGATTTCAGTGATCGCAATAGCAATGGATCCTTGCTGTGGATACACTGTGCTTCCTTAGGAGAATTTGAACAGGGCCGGCCATTAATAGAAAAAATTAAAAAAGAAAAAAATGGCATAAAAATTTTGCTTACTTTTTTTTCGCCCTCAGGTTATGAAGTCAGGAAGAATTATAATCAGGCAGACTATATCTATTATTTACCATCCGATACACCTGCAGCTGCCAGAAAATTTATCTCACTGGTAAACCCTCATGCGGCAATATTTGTAAAGTATGAATTTTGGTTTAACTATTTAAACGAACTGAAAAAACAGCAAATTCCTACTTATCTGATTTGCGGAATTTTTAGAGAAGACCAGCATTTTTTTAAAAGCTATGGTGCCTGGTTTCGTGGGCGGCTCAGCACATTTACTCATTTCTTCTTACAGGATACTGCTTCAGAAAAATTATTAAATGCAATTGGTTACAATAATACAACTGTTGCAGGAGATACCCGTTTCGACAGGGTTATAGAGATTTCGAAAAGTGCCCGCGAAATTAATTTTATAAAAGAATTTATAGCTGATAAAAAAGTAATTATTGCCGGCAGTACCTGGGATGAAGATATCAGAATACTCTCTGGTATACAGTTTCAACAGGCCGGATACAAGTTAATCATTGCTCCGCATGAAATTACGGAAGCCAGCATCTATTCAACAATTCAACAATTCAACAATTCAACAATTCTCAGGTACTCACAAACCAACAAACATAACATTTTAGCTGCCGATATATTAATTATTGATAACATTGGTACGTTATCATCCTTATATCGGTATGGAACAATTGCTTTCGTTGGTGGTGGTTTTGGGAAAGGCATTCATAATGTTTTAGAAGCAGCTGTATTTGGTTTGCCTGTTATTTTTGGGCCGAACTATTATAAGTTTAACGAAGCAAATGAACTTATCGACAAGGGGGGAGCATTTTCTGTTTCTTCTGTTGATGAATTAAGAAAAACAATTGATTTATTGAACAATGACAATGTTTTAAGAATGGCCTCTTTTGTTGCAAAGAATTATGTTCTGTCACAAGCCGGAGCAACGGAGAAAATTCTAAATTCTATTGTTATTTAAAAGCTGTAATTATATTTTCGAGTCAGCTAGTAAAATTTTCAAAATAACTTCAACAAAAGAAATGTGATTCATTTTCAAATTGCCACCCCACAGTCTTCGACAAAGCTCTGACTGACCGCGCGCGAGTCATATTGAGCTTGTCGAAATATGTGCGTGGATTGCGGAAGTTATTTTGAAAACTTTACCTATCTACATTTTAAATAAAGAGTATCTTTGTTTATTGATTGTTTTTTATGCTACTATATGATTAAGAAACAAGTCAGTTCCCTTTTAAATTTTAACTTGTTTCTTTTAACTTAAATAGTTTAATGGCAAGAATACTTACCGGCATTCAAAGCACCAACATTCCTCATCTTGGAAACATCTTAGGTGCTATCATACCCGCTATTGAGCTATCGAAGAATGCAGATAATGAATCTTTCTTTTTCATTGCTGATTTACATTCATTAACAACCGTAAAAGATGCTGAATTTATAAAAAACAGCACCGATGCCGTAGCTGCTACCTGGCTGGCCTTTGGCTTTGATACCGATAAAAATGTCTTTTACCGTCAGAGTGATGTAACAGAAGTGTGTGAACTTACCTGGTATCTCAATTGTTTTACCCCTTTCCCTATGCTGGCCAATGCCCATTCTTTTAAAGATAAGTCAGAACGTTTATCGGATGTGAATGCAGGCCTTTTTATATATCCGGTATTGATGACGGCTGACATCATTTTATATGATGCAGACATTGTGCCTGTTGGTAAAGACCAACTTCAACATCTTGAAATGGCCAGAGATATAGCCGAAAAAGTAAACAACAAATTCGGAGATGTATTTGTGATACCACAGGCAAAAATTGATGAGGCCGTGATGGTTGTTCCCGGGACAGACGGGCAAAAAATGAGCAAATCGTATAATAACTTTATCAATATTTTCTTACCCGGGAAAGAATTAAAAAAAGTAATAATGAGTATTGTTACGGATGCTACTCCTTTAGAAGCGCCTAAAAATCCCGACAAATGCAATGTGTTTGCTTTGTATAGGCTGCTTGCAGACGAACAACAGATTGCAGAAATGCGTTCCAATTATCTGCAAGGTGGGTATGGTTATGGTCATGCTAAAACAGCTTTATTTGAGGAGATACTCAATAAATTCAAATCACAACGTGAGCTTTATCATTATTACATGAATAACCGTAACGAACTGGATGCCCGTTTACAGGTGGGGGCAGATAAAGCACGTATAATTGCAAAAAACACGTTGAAACGGTTAAGAGGGAAACTTGGATTTAAAGTTTAAAATATACTGAATCTTGCTGGATTTGCGATAGCAAGAGCCGTTTAGATTCAGTAATAGTGAGGAATGGGTTTGCTGATTTTTGCAAACTCATTCAGTCGAAGTATAAATCATATATCCGTAGGTAAATTAGTTCTTTTGAAAAAATGATAAATAACTCGAAAAACATTTTTCTTTCATTTATTGGGCTCGGAATTTTAATACAATCCTGTACGCCTCCTAAATCTATCACCCAATCCGGAAAAGTCACCCCTCAGGGACAGGTAAAAGTTGGAATGGATTATTGTATCAATGTTCCTACACATGTTGTAAGATCACTTTATCAAAATGTTGATGGTATAGTGACTCCCTTGATAAATGAGGATACTATTATTTTGAACGATCAGCTTGTAAAGCTCAATAAAACAGCTTTAGCTTATGCCATTGAGCCGATAGGATTCGGCTACAACTTCTATGGACGCTATGGAATTTATAAACATTTTGATGTGGGATATAAGTACGCCTCGGGGACGCATGTGATTGATGCAATGTACCAGTTCCTGGGGTCTACAGGTAGTATTAATGAACCCGGTGAGAAAGGAATGTCTGGAAGCATAGGAATACAGTATTCATCAAAAAAATATGAACTGCCTGATTGGAGCGGATTAGACAAAGTACAAAGTGTATTGGGCTTTGAAATGAAAAGAAAAGATCTTATGATACCTGTTATTTTCAGCCTGCCTTTTGGCACCGAAGAAAAGGTTGGAAATTTTTCTTTTGGTCTGGCATATATGCATACCTTTTTAAATTACGGTTTTCAAAGTGGTAGAATATATGACACATTGAATAATGCTGCTCCTATGATTATACAAGCCATACAAGGGAAAAAAGATTATGGATCAATGGGTATATTTTTCAATTTTAAGCTGGGGTATAAATATGCCTATTTTCTTCCAGCCTTTGCACTCTATTATCAAAATTATGGAAGCTATACTTTAATTGATGGAAGCAGTGTAAAATTTAAAGGTTTTACCTATGTACCTTCTCTTGGAATACAAATTAATCCTACACAAATTTATTATGATATTAAAAAAAGGAAGAAGAAGTAAATGGTTATAGTGTAGCAAAGGACATATTTGTTGATAGAGGGCGATGCCTTATGCATCATTATAACAATCAATTAAATGATACTATTTAATTTTCTGAAAATCAATACTTTACTATCTTTGTACAGGTTTTGTTAAGGTGATTCTTTCTATCTATCCAATTTTATAATTTACTTTTGCTTCCGTAAAAATGTCAAAAAAATAGATTAAAATTATTTCAGTGCGGAGTCAGCACTAAAAATAACTGACAACAATAAAATGAAAAAATATTATTTAATAGCAACAATTACCATTACTTGTTTTTTGAAATCTGTTGCCGATCCTTGCAGCTCAATAGCAACAATTAATTGTGGCACTCCTGTTACTTTCTCAGCTGGTGGGGCTGGAAATTCCAGTTATCCCAACGGCATGAGTACCAGTTGCTATTATAATTCCGGCCAGGGTGGTTCGGAACAAATCTATAAGTTTATAGCCACAACCACAGGCACCTATCAGTTTAAAACTACGGTCGCTTCCTCTTCCAACTATGTAGAATATTTTTACAAGAATGCCGCCAACGGATGCAGCAGCAGCGGCTGGACATGCCTGGGGTATACCGCTGGTGCCTATAACCTTGATGCTATTGACCTTATAGCCGGGGACTCCATCTTTATTTTAGCTAATGCCGAATCTACCGGCAGCTACAGTCAAACGTTTGAATTATCTTGTGGAATACCTTATGCATGTACATCCATTCAAACCATAAGCTGCGGAACAGGAGTAACTTTTCAGACAAGTGGTGGTTATGGCGATCCCAATTACCCCAATGGTGTGAGCACCAGTTGTTACTACAATTCAGGGCAGGGTGGCACAGAGC
>JAHEXZ010000128.1 GCA_023251835.1 Bacteroidota bacterium
CCTGCTTTCAGCAGGATTCGAAATGACAATGATAGTGAGTATGAATTTTTTAAAGCAGTCACTTTTATTGTCTTTTTGAGAAAATTACCCTTCTCTCTTTATCAATTCTCTTGTCCATTACAAGTATAAAAGTATATCATTTTTAAATCTTTTTCTTTGCGTAACGTCAGTTAATAACTCAAAAAAAGAGCAAAGCACAAAGCAAAAGTCGCAAACTAAAAAAAATAATATGCCAATCATATGTTTTCTCAAAAATATATATAACTTTGCTTTTGATTTTCACGTTCAACTGTGGTGTATTTTTATCTAAAACACAATATTTTAGGCATATTTAACACCGAAAATTTATGAAAGCAAAACATACACATTTTTACTTGTTTTTAACATATCTTTTTCCCAAAAATAGTCTTATAGGAGTAAGAATTATTTCCTTGTTGATTATTTTTTTACTGCCTTCTTTCGCTTTTTCACAATTATCCCTTAATGTTATAAATAAGGGTGTTGCTATCGGAAATACAAATGACTCAGTAGTTATTTTTGGAAACGTTATTCATGATGATAATGGCTGCATCCAGGATGGCTATATCCAGAACGATGGCCATATATATATCGCAGGTAACTGGACAAATGACAATTATTATATTTTAAGCCAGGCTCAAGGGAAAATAGGTGTACCTGGCCATAGTGGTTGGGTGCATTTTGATAGTGCTCAACAAATCATCAATAGTAATATTACTCCCGTTGGTACAGTTACGTATTGGAACAGCCTCGAATTAGCTGGAAATGATACTGCAACTAAGTTTCTTCGCGGTGCCAGTACCGAAATTGAAGATATACTTAAAATTAATCAACATGAATTTAGTGCTGACACCAATACTGTCTTTGTTCTTAATACAGATACTGCTGCTATTGTTATAGATACAAGTGCTGCTGGTTTTATTAGTAGTCTTGAAAATGGTGGTCTTGCACGTTATACTGATACTATTAAAACGTATTTCTTTCCGGTAGGCTCAAGTGTGGGCACAACCCGCTATCGCCCGGTTGATATTAAACCTGTAAAGGATTCTGCGAATATATTCAAAGTCAGAATGGCAAATGTTGATCCTAGTAATGATACAGATCAACAATTTCCTATTAC
Organism: Bacteroidota bacterium; assembly: GCA_023251835.1. Taxonomy (GTDB): domain Bacteria; phylum Bacteroidota; class Bacteroidia; order 2-12-FULL-35-15; family 2-12-FULL-35-15; genus 2-12-FULL-35-15. Next base: position 1,139 of record JAHEXZ010000128.1, read on the forward strand.
TACAAAAGCCCCTGAAGTGGGTGATATTAATAATAAATATTATCACAGGGTAGGCCGTCTCAATGGCTCATCTCCTGCCGATATTACAATCTATTATAATAAGGATACAGATGATATTAATGGAGATTTCGATATCTTAACTTATTGGGCAGAAGCTTCTCAATGGGATAACCCAGGTTTGGGCTCTGCTGTGCCGTATGCTTATTCTAACGATAGTCTTTCCCGACCTAACAATGCATTAAAATTCTCCGGATTTAATAATTTTAATTCTAACCTTCAGCTTACTCCTATTGCCTTATCTTACAATGTAATCCTTGCCGGAGAAATATTTGTTGCAAACGTATTCTCTCCTAATGGCGATGGATTTAATGACTTTATATTTGCTCGTGGAAGAGGACTTGACAAAATTCTATTTATTATATATGACCGGTGGGGCGAAAAAATATTTGAAACTACTGACCTTAACGTAGGATGGGATGGTACTTATAAAGGACAGTCATTGAATACTGCTGTATTTGTATACGTTGTCAAAGGTACTTTCAAAAACGGTGAAGAAACCATTCAAAAAGGAAACATCACCTTGTTAAGATAATATATACTGGGCGAAATCAAAGTATACTGAGCGGAGTCGAAGTATGCGTAAAGGGAAAGATAAATCTAAACCCTAAAAGCTATGAAAAGAGCAAAATACATTAGCATTTTACTTTCCATATTCCTGTTCTTCTGTATTGAAGGACAACGGAAGGGTTTTGCGCAGGATATCCATTTTTCCCAGTTTACATTAACTCCTATTACCATAAATCCTGCATTAACAGGCTTCTATTCTGGTGATCACAGAGCTATTCTCAATTATAAAAATCAGTGGAACGGCATGGCCACCTCAGGTGCTGCTTATAATACCTATATGTGTTCCTATGATACGCGTTTATTAACCCAAAAAATTAAAAACGGATATCTTGGTGCCGGATTTAATGCTTTTAGAGATGTGGCTGGTGACCTTAATCTTGGAACCACTCAATTAAATGTATCGCTTTCCGGTGTTGTTAGTATCAATGAAAAACAAGCAGTTTCCGGTGGTATACAAAGCGGTATTGTTCAGAAAAGTATTTCTACCTCCGCTATGCAATGGGACAGCCAGTATAATACCGATCAGGGACAATTTGATCCTACCATGCCTTCTAATGATGTAAGTACTATTCCTCCTAAAACTTTTGGAGACGTTTCTCTAGGACTTGCCTGGAATTATAATGCTAATAAAGCTTCTACAGCATCTAATTATTCTGTTACCAATAAACAATTGAAATTTAATCTGGGCCTTTCTGCATTCCACTTAAATAAACCAAATCAAAAGTTTAATATATATAATGCCGATGTCACCGATGTTCTGCATTCTAAATTTATTATTCATGGTAATGCCCATATCGGCCTTGGTGCCAGTGGCTATCAGTTGCTTCCTTCCTTTATATATTTTAAACAAGGCCCATTTACTGAATTTGACATCGGAACCATGGTGCGCTGGGTAATTACACCTGAATCAAAATATACAGGATATGTTCAGGGAATGGCCTTATCTGTTGGAGCACAATACAGATCTGGTGATGCAGTTATTCCTATGGTACTTTATGAATACTCCGATTTTGCTTTAGGGCTTAGTTATGATGTTAATACATCAGCACTTATAAAAGGTACACGTGGAAAAGGCGGGCTTGAAATCGCACTAAGATATATCAGACCAATAAAGGTTTCTTCTACCCGATTATTAGATTAAAGTATGAAAAAAATAAGTTATTTACTATTATTTCTGGTTGTGTGTATGGCATATCAGGCGAAAAGCCAGGAGAATAACACCAATACTAATATGGAAAATACTGACTCTATATTTGCAGTTATAACAAATCTTGGCGAAAATGTAAACACGCCTTACGATGATTATGCCCCGGTTGTATCTGCCGATGGATACATGATGATATTTACATCCAGACGCCCTACTCTTAAAGAAGATATTGATATGAAAATGCAGGGTATGGAAAATATTTATGTTTCCTATTATGACGATATAACCTGGAAATGGAGCAGACCACAATTATTAGAAAACACAGTAAACCAAAATAATAAGAATAATTCTGCTATTGCTCTTTCTAATGATGGACAACGTTTATTACTCTACCGTGGCGACCCCGATGGAAATATTTATGAATCCGTGTTAGAGGGAGAAAATTGGTCTGAACCGGTTAAACTTCCTAAACCGATTAATTCTAAAAAACATGAATCATCAGCAAGTATTGCTCCCGATGGACGTACAATTTATTTTGTAAGCAATAGAAGGGGAGGAGAAGGTGGTTCTGATATTTGGGTATGTCATCAGGGAGTCAGTGGATGGGGAAATGCTGAAAATTTAGGTTCTGTAATAAATACTTCAGAAAATGAAGAAGGTGTTTTTATTCACCCGGATGGAAAAACATTGTTCTTTAGTTCTAAAGGACATGACTCAAAAGGTGGATATGATATTTTTAAATCTGTTTATGAAAATAACAGGTGGAGCAAACCTGTCAGTTTAGGCGATTCTGTTAACACATCTGGTGACGATCTGTTTTATGGGCTTACTGCTGACGGAAAAACAGGATATTATTCTTCTGTTCGCCCTGGAGGCGCTGGCATGAAAGATATTTTTGAAGTATACTTCAAAAATAAAAATAAAAAAAGTGCTCCGAAACTTACTCTTCTTAAAGGTCTTGTAATTGATAATGATTCTTTTGATCCTATTGGTGCAGACATCGAAATCTCGGATAACGAAGAAAACGAAGTTATAGCTGTTATAAAATCAAATAGTGCTACAGGAAAATATCTTGTTTCTTTACCTGCAGGTAAAAATTATGGTATAGCAATTAAAAAGAAAGGATACTTATTCTTCTCTGAAAATTATGATATACCTGCATCTGCCGTTTATAAAGAAATATATAAAACCATTCCATTGCAAAAATTTGTTGTTGGAAATAAAATAGCGCTGAAGAACGTGTTCTATGACCAGGGCAAAGCTACATTGCGTCCTGAATCACTAACAGAGCTTAATCAGCTTGTTAAGCTAATGAACGTAAATACGGATATTAGAATCGAAATAGCCAGCCATACCGATAGCCAGGGCTCATCAGAAACCAATATGAGTCTTTCTAAATCCAGGTCCCAGTCTGTTGCCGATTACTTGTTTGCTGCAGGTATCAGTAAAGACCAAATACTTGTTAAAGGTTATGGAGAATCAAAACCTATTGCCTCCAATGATACTGATGAAGGCAGGCAACTCAACCGTAGAACTGAAATAACAATACTAAATCAGTAATAAACTGAAAAATTTAAAGAATAGAAATTTTTAGCTATGAAGAAATATAGTACTAACATAAGCGCCCTTACTATGAAACTACGTAACATCCTCCTCGCAAGCAGCATTATTATGCTGTTTTTCTCCTCCTTTCTCTGGAAAGGTGCAGAAATTCATGGTCAAGATAACATGGGTATTGGAACTCTTAGTCCGAATCCTAAAGCCATACTTGAAATAATGTCGTCTAACAAAGGACTCTTAATCCCACGTTTGACTACAGCTCAACGTGATGCAATTCCTGTTGTGCCTAATGATACTGCTGATGATGGATTGCTCATTTATAATACAGACTGTCATGTGTTCAATTATTATAAGGTTGACCACTGGGTTTCCTTGGATGGGCTTAGTATTCCAGGTGGAGGAATTTCAGGTAACCAATATCCTTGTCAAAATACTACTGATACGCTTTCCGTACCATATTTGCCTGGTGTTACTTATACCTGGACTGCTACAAATGGTGCGGCTTTGGTGCCATTTGGGCAAGGAAATAGCAGCGTTGCTGTTGGTATTGGAAGTGCTGATATTATAGTAACTGTAGTAGCTTCCAATGTATGTGGCGATAGCAGTACCACCAGTATTAATCTTTACCATCAGGCGGCCGCTTTTCCCCCAACAGCTTTAGCTCCAATTATTACGGATTGTTTCTCTGTTAATGCTCAATGGTCTCCGGTTGTAGGTGCTCAGAATTATATCTTAGATGTATCTACCGATGCCGGTTTCGGCACATCTTTACTTAATTATGATTCTTTAGCCATAACTAGCGCTAACACTTCTTGGCCTGTTACGGGGTTACAGCAAGGTACCACTTATTATTACCACGTACGTGTACAAAATGGTTGTGCTATAAGCCAGGTTTCCAATACTGTTGCTTTTTCGGTAGGGTCTCTTTCTCCTACTGTTGCAACAGCTGCTTCTAGTGTTACATGTAATAGTTTTTTGGCCAATTGGGGACCTGTTACCGGTGCTACCTCCTATAAACTAACAGTATCAACAAGCAGTTTGTTTGCAGATACCCTTATTATTACAACTAATACTACGGTTGCTCCTCAGATCCAGTTATCTGTAACCAGTCTTCCTCCCGGTATCATCTATTATTACCGGGTTGTGGCTATTAACTCTTGTACTACCAGTCCGGTATCCAACACTGTTACTGTGAATTTAGGTAACCCGTCACAGCCTACTGCACTACCGGCAACCAATATTGTTTGTTCCCCCACATTTTCTTTCCAGGCCAATTGGGGTCCTGTATCCGGAGCTTTCAGCTATCGAATCGATGTTTCTACAGATCCTAATTTTGGCTCTTTTGTAGTACCTTATAATGGTTATAACGTACCTAATAACAATGATAGTGTTTCTTCGGTTGCAATAACAAATGGTCTTTTTCCCAATATAATTTATTATTACCGTGTGCGTGTTTACAACACTTGTGCTGAAAGTCAAAGTTCTAATTATATTACTGTTTCTACTTTCCCGCCAGTGGCTCCGGTAGCTATACCTGGTGATGGTTATACCTGTACATCTATAACTGCTCAATGGCAAACTGTTCCGGGGGCAACAAGTTATATACTTGAAGTATCTAACAGCCCTTCCTTTCCTACTTTATTGCCGGGATATCCTACGACAATACTGGGAGGAAGTTCTACTTCTACTACAATTTCTGGATTACTTGCTAACAATACATATTATTATCGTGTACGTTCTGACAATAGCTGTACTCAGAGTGCTTATTCCAATTATATAAGTTTCTCAACTACTGGTCCTATTGCTCCAACTGCAACTGTCCCTTCCAGTATTACTTGTACAGGTTTTAATGTCAATTGGGGTGCTGTTGCTAGTGCTACTAAGTATATAGTAAGTTTAAGCACCAACAGCAACTTTTCCGGTGTTCAGGATTCTATAATAATGTCAGGAAGCATAACTACATTAGCCATTACTGGTTTAATACCTAATACTACTTATTACTACACTGTAAGAGCATTCAACGGTTGTGATACAAGTAGCAGGTCTAATACAATTGTGTTTGGAACTTCTGCTCCTGTTGCTCCAACAGCTACTCCTCCTACTGATATTTCATGTACTGGATTTACTGCCAACTGGGGAGCTGTTTCCGGTGCTGCTAATTATATATTGGATGTTTCAACTGCTACTTCGTTTGCTCCAGGAACAAAATTAGCCAGCTATGATAGCTTAAACGTACAAAACGTAACCAGTTATCCTATAAGTGGCTTAGTGCCAAATACCACTTATTATTATCGTATACGTGCATATAATGGTTGTAGTGTAAGTAATACTTCTAATATTGTTTCTTATGGTACTGTTGCCCCTGTAGCTCCAACGGCTACTGCGGCTGATGGTTACACTTGTAACTCTGCTTATGCCAACTGGGGGCCTATTAATGGGGCTGTATATTATTTATTAGATGTTTCTATCAGTCCTTTATTTTCTTCTTTCTTTTCTCAAGATACCATACAGAGTCCTGCTACTAATTTGAATATTACGGGATTGTCAACAAATACCACTTATTATTACCGTGTACGTGTTTTCAACGGATGTTTGATTAGTAATTATTCCAATGTTGTTTCTTTTGGAACAAATCCTCCCGTTGCTCCAACTGCTACACCTGCTGATATTAGTTGTACTCAGTTTATTGCTAATTGGGGTTCGGTAAGTGGGGCTACAGCATATTACTTAGATGTTTCTACTGTTCCTAACTTTGTATCCTACTTAATACATAATCAACCTGTACTCACTACCTCTTATACAGTTACCGGTCTTACGCCTAACATTTATTATTATTACCGTGTAAGATCGGGTAACGGCTGTGATACCAGTACTACTTATTCTAATACCATAAGCATAGGTACTACTCCTCCGATAGCACCAACAGCTACACCTGCATCTAACTTTACCTGTACTCAGTTTAATGCGAACTGGGGTGCTGTTTCCGGTGCCATAAATTATATATTGAATGTTTCAACTGCTACTTCGTTTGCTCCAAGTACTATATTGGCAGGTTATAATAATTTGTCTGTACAAAATGTTACTTCTTATATAGTAAACAGTGGTATTACAACAAACGTAACGTATTACTATCGTGTAACTGCCGACAACGGTTGTAGTCTCAGTCAACCTTCGAATATCATTGCTATAGGTACCTCAAACCCAATCGCTCCTACAGCTACTGCTGCTAATAACTTTACTTGTACTTCGTTTACTGCAAACTGGGGGGCTGTTGCAGGGGTACTTAACTATTTTGTAGATGTTGCTACCCAAGCTTCTTTTACCTCAAATTCGATCATCTATAATAATTTTGATGCAGGCCAGTCAACTTTTTATAATTTTACAAGTTTAACACCTAACGTAGTATACTACTACCATGTACGTGTTTTCAATGGCTGTGATACAAGCCAATTTTCCAATACTATTGTGGTAGGTACTTCTACACCGGCTGCTCCAACAGCCCTTCCTGCAGATAACGTATTATGTAATTCATTCAATGCTAATTGGAGCACGGTACAGGGAGCGCTTGATTATTATCTGGATGTAGCAACCAATGCTTCTTTTGCTCCTAGTACAATATTATCAAATTATACTAATAAACAAACAGGACTTACAAATATGTATACCGTTTCTGGTTTAGCACCTGATATCATTTACTATTACCGTGTTCGTGCGTATAATGGTTGTAGCTATAGCCAGTATTCTAATATTGCTAATGCTGGTACCACAGCCCCTATTGCACCAACAGCTACACCTGCATCAAGTATCACTTGTAACCAGTTTAATGCTAATTGGGGGGCAGTTCAGGGTGCTATCGATTATTTATTGGATGTGTCTACCAACCCGGGTTTCACTGGTACTTTTATACTTAATGGTCAGCCTACATCCAATGTTACTACTTATCAGGTAACAGGTTTAACAGCCGGGCTTACTTATTATTATCGTTTGCGTGCAACTAACGGTTGTCAAACAAGTGGAAATTCCAACACGATTGCTATAGGAACTACTGCGCCAATTGCTCCAACTGCTACACCTGCAGATAACTTTACCTGTACATCCTTCAATGCAAACTGGGGAGCTGTAACAGGTGCTACAGCTTACTATCTGGATGTCGCTACCGCTACTAGTTTTGCTGGTAGTACGTTGGTTGTAAACAATCAGTTTTGTAGTAGTGCTACTACCTTTAATGTGGATAGTTTGACCGTTAATACCACTTATTACTATCGCGTACGTGCAAGTAACGGTTGTTTAACCAGTGGTAATTCTAACATTATAACGGTAGCTCCATCATCATCTACTGCCCCAACTGCCACTTCAGCCGATAACTTTACCTGTACCCAGTTCAATGCGAATTGGGGAGCAGTAACAGGAGCCACTATTTATTATTTGGATGTAGCAACAGATGCGAACTTTGGATCGATTATTCCGGCTTATACCAACGTAGCAATAAACAGTCCTGGAACCTTTGAACAAGTAACTCCTGTGAGTACAGGCACCTATTACTATCGTGTACGTTCAAGCAATGGCTGTGTTACAAGTGGTAATTCCAATGTTATAGCAGCAAGTACGACAGCACCAATAGCACCAACAGCGAC
>JAHEXZ010000129.1 GCA_023251835.1 Bacteroidota bacterium
TCCTCTTCAAATTGATTAGGGCATATTAATCATATTTTTTGGAATAGCCACCAACCATTTTTCAGTACATTACCAAAAAAACTGGCTATTACTTTATTTAAGCCTCAATAGTCAGTTTTTTTTATGGAAAAAACTTTAATTTAGCCCAGAAGGGTTTTCTCTGCTGCTTTTAATATGGCAAACGCTTTCTCTGTTGTTTCCGATTCTGCATAGTTACGTAATACAGGTTCAGTTCCGGATGCGCGTATCATCAGCCATTCACCATTAGTAAAGAAATATTTCCAGCCATCTATTGTTTCTACCTGCTCAACTTTATAAGGCCCGAAGGCAGTATAGCCGTTGTTTTTACAATTCTCTACAATAGCTATTTTTATTTCTTCTTTCAAATGGAGATCGCTACGTTCAAATTTAAATTCGCCAACTATCTCATATACTTCGCGAATCAAATCATCCAAAGATTTTCCCGATTTAACCATATACTCCCATATAGTCAGCCCCATCCAGATACCGTCACGCTCAGGGATATGTCCTTTGATAGCAATACCACCACTTTCTTCACCGCCTAACAATACATCCTCTGAGATCATTATTCCGGCAATGTGCTTAAAACCTATTTTAACAACCTGGTAATCCAAACCATAGTGTTTACACATTTTCTTTACTCTTGGTGTTACAGAAAATGCATTCACTACTTTGCCTTTGAACTTTTTCTCTTTTACAAGGTAATTAATCAATAAAAGGATAATATGATGTGAATCTATAAATTCACCTTTACTATTGTATAATCCAATTCTATCAGCATCTCCATCTGTTGCTAATCCACAATCAATGCCAGCGTTTTCAGCAATTAATGAAGAAAATTCCTTCAGATTTTTATGGATAGGTTCAGGGGCTTGTCCATCAAAACCGGGATTATATTCACAATGAAGGAAAGTAATATTAGGTAATAACCTGCGCATTACATTTTGCCCGGCACCATACATTGCATCATATGCGAAGTTCATTTTGGTATTACGTATCGCATTCATATCAAAATTTTTCTCAACATGCTCAACATACATTGTTTCCAGGTCGACATATTCAATAAGTCCGGCTTTTACAAAATCAGCAATAGAAAGTTTATCTATGTCAATTGTATTTTTATCCGGAATGATATCTTCAATTTTTTGAATATCTTCTGATAATAGTGGCCCTCCAAATCCGCCTTTTAATTTATAACCATTATAGGATGGTGGATTATGTGATGCAGTAATAATAATGCCCAGTGAAGTGTTCAATGTTTTCGCACCTAATGATATCATAGGAGTTGATACAAAATCCTTTGCCAGATACACTTTTATGCCATTATTTGCAAGGACTTTAGCGGTTGTTTCGGCAAACAGTTCGCCTGCAAAACGGCAATCGTGGCCAACAACAGCAGATGGTTTATCAAAATTTTTCTTTAACCATTCGGCTGCGGCAATTGTAACACGTGCAACATTATCAACTGTAAAATCTTTTGCTATAATGGCTCTCCAGCCGTCTGTACCAAATTTAATTTTTGTCATAGGTTTTTTATATTATTAACTATTTAGAATCAGTCATTGATAAATGCTGAATCTCACCGGATTTACGATTAGCAAAGCTGGTTAGAGTCAGTAATACTGAGCGAATAAGTTTGCCGTTTTCCCAAGCTCATTCAGTCGAAGTATATAAGCAAATATATTATTTATTTCCCAAAAATTATGTAAACCCTTTAATGAATATTTCTTTCGTTTAAAGCATCTCTGTATTTTTGTGCATAGATACAGTGTTGATCGTAATTGGTAGAAAAATAGTGTTTTCCGGATAAATCTTCTTTTGCACACATAAAAATGTAATCATGTTTTTCATAATTGAGTACTGCATCAATGGATGATTCCTGTGCAAAACCTATTGGCCCGGGTGGCAATCCCTTATTAACGTATGTATTGTATGGCGATTCAATTCGTGTCTGCTCCAGTGAAACCCGTTGAATAGAAAAATCACCTATTGCATAGATAACAGTGGGGTCGGATTGCAAAGGCATATCTTTTTGTAAACGATTGATATACAATCCGGCAATAATTCTTTTTTCTTCGTTATCACAGCACTGTTCGCCCTGTACAATGGATGCTAATACAGCAATTTCTGTTTGTGACAGACTCAGTGCTTTGGCTTTTTTCTTACGGGCATCGGTCCAAAATGCTCTATATTCTTTTGCCATCCTGTTAAAAAAATCATCAACTGAGGTATTCCAGTAAAATTGATATGTTTTTGGAATAAACATGGTTTGAACATTATCAGTATTAAATCCATATTTGCTTAAATAACCATTATCATTCATTGCATCCAACAATGAGGTAGAGTCTGCTTCAATTCTTCTGCACAACCTGGAAACAAGCTGGTCAGTTGTTTTTATTCCATTAAAATTCAGTTCCACCGGCTCCTGAATACCTGCTTTTAAAAGATTAATTAATGCATTGTTGCTCATTTTTGCTAGAATACGGTATTTCCCTGGCTTTATGGCAGTTTTGTATTTCTTTTTTTCGGCTAAAAATTCAAAGGTGGCAGGATTTTTTAATATATGATGTTCATTTAATATATTTATAACATCATTAAAGGTCGAACCTGTGGGTATATATATAATCTGTGATTTTTTATCAACAGTATTAATGTTTGGCTGAAAAATAGTTTTGTAGGCAAAATAGCCTCCAATTCCACCAATGATAAGCAGAATAAGTAATATTGCTATAATTACTTTCTTTAAAAAAGATTTTTTCTTTTTCGCCATAATTTTACTATTCGGAGATGAACTGGATATTTTTGAGAACTCTTATAAAAATTATTCAAGTGCACGCCTGTTAAAAAGAATATAACCAAAATGAAAAAGGAAAGAGAAAGAATCTTTGGCTCGATCATAATAATTGATGCTGAAACTCATAGGCCCAACCGGTGTGTTCCATACTATAGCTCCGGTCCCAATATAGTGTTGAGAAAGGAAAGGTAGCCCGTAAACGGCTTTGAGGTCATCCGTTTTATTTGTGGCCTGATAAGGCTGAAAAATATATCCTTCGGCACGCAACTCAATATTTTTACGAAAATTAACTACAAATTTTAAACCTCCTGCCACATATTGGTTAGCACGGTAGTTTTCAAGAAAAATAGTTTTACTGTCGGGTGTAGGTTGAAATGCCGGAGCACTTAGTATACTTGCTGTATAATTATTAAAAAAATCCTGGGTAGAATACACTCCCTCACCATAAATTCCAATTTTTAAAGTTCCTCTTCTGTTAAAATAGCGTTCTCCCTTTAGTTTAAATGTCATCCATTTATGATCTTTTTCAAAAATAGTTGAATCCGGGGAAGTAGAGCCTGGGGTATTTCTTTCCCAACCATTTACATAACGAACACTCACATTAAAATATTCTCCCTGGTTTGCATAGAGCCTTCTGTTAAGGGAATTAATCTCATAATATCCTTGTGAAGTAAACAGGTTAAAGTCTGTTCGGTCGGTAGTATCCTTTTCCAGAAAATGTGAAGTCTGATAATACCTGTCCGTAATACTCACTACACCCGCCCCTGCAACAATACGACCTTTTTTCCCGGTTGGAAAGCCCATTGTAAGATTGCCGTATTGTTCACTTTCTTTCAGATATGGAGGTTTTACATCAGCCAGAAAGGCATTGCTGCTTGAATAATAATCCAATTTGTTCCAGGTAAGGCTTGGCTCTATAAAAAAGGGGATACGGAAAGGAAAATCGAAACGTGTTTTTAATTGCAGGGAATTATACAATTTGCCAAAATAAGCATTAGCCAGTAGCTCTGTGGCAAAGTAGCTAAGATAATTGTACTGAATACCCAAATAGCCCTGGCTGATAGGACGATTGGAAAAATTGCCGCCCAAATAAGCAATAATATCTTTTTCCTTTCTTATTTTTAAATGCAGGTCATAGAAACTTGTTTGCCTATTATACATGGCTTTGGGGTATATGTAGGTTATTTTATTATCAGACGCAAGACGAAAATATCCTTCTTTTATATCTTCCATTGTTAGCTGTTTGCTTTTATGTCGCAAGATGCTTTTGGCATATTCTGTTTGGTTTTTGGTAAGTCCTTCAATATACATTTTATCAAAAACAATCGGGGGGATTTTATCCCTGAATTGCTTACGTTTGGTTGCCAATTCTACCGAATCGGTTCTGCGTTGAATGTGCTGTTTAATAAACCCTATTGAACGCATTGTGGCAATATAACCGCTATCTATAGTCGGTTGCGGATTACTAAAGTCAAAAAGGTTAACATTGGTTTGTGGCCTGATAACAATTCCGCCTTCACATGGTACATTAAAATCAGTCTTACTTACGAGCATTGATCTTATCTGTGACAGTACATTATCTTCATCGGGTACAGCATTGTTGGCAGCAACAGTACTGCCAATAATAAAATCAGGATAAAAATCATTATACATTACATTGGAAGGAAAGTTGTTGTACAAGCCTCCATCAAATAGCAGGCTGCCATTTACCATTACAGGTGGAATATAAAAAGGGTAGGAGATAGAAGCCCGTATAGCCTCACCAAGGTCACCTTTACTAAAAACTACCGGTTCTTTTTGCTCAATATCAGCAGCTACACAACGAAAAGGAATAAACAAACTGTCAAAATTATAACCAGCTGCAGCAGAATATCCACTGGTAAACTCCATAATACCAAAGTCCAATGCTATCGGAGACAAAACATTGGTGGGAATTCTCATTCTAAGTGTTGAATCAAGAGATAATTTGAATGCCAGCCAGGAAGGAGTTGCATCTCTGCGTTTGAAATAATAGGCATACTTTTCTTCTATTACTGCTTCCGACATATTTTTGTAGGCTTCCGTTTCAACAAATGCTTGAATTTCATCGGGTGTAAAACCTATTGCATACATTGCCCCTACAATGGCACCCTGGGAGGTGCCTGCAATATAATCAACCGGGATATGATTCTCTTCAAGAGCCTTTAATACGCCAATATGAGCATAACCTGCAGCACCACCACCACTAAATACAACTCCTACCTTTTGCGCTGTTAAATCAAACTGAAAAAAAATAGAAAATACGGTAAGAAAAAGACAAACTTTGGGGTAATTGAAAAACATAGTGGAATTAAAAATAGAGACTACAAAAGTAACAAGAATAAACCGAAAATAAATAGCCTTACAACGATTTATTTCTTATTATTAACATAAGTTTAACTAAGAATAAGCCTGTTTTTCTTATATATACTGAGCGAATGAGTTTGTAAAGTTTTTGCAAACTCATTCAGTCGAAGTATATTTGTTCCTATTAACTTATTATGATGGAGATAAAAGCAAGAAATTATCCGGTTTTTATATCAAGAAATATTTCTGATGAAATCAACAGGTATTTTAACGCCAAGTTTTTTTCTAAACTGATTGTGCTGGCGGATGAAAACTCATTAACGTATTGCTACCCACAGCTTGTTGCAGCAATTCCGGCTTTTGAAGATGCTGAAATTATTGAAATAGAAAGCGGAGAGCAAAACAAAAATATTGAGATATGTTCACAACTATGGGCAACATTGGATGAATTGGGTGTCGACAGGCAATCTCTGCTGATTAACTTGGGCGGGGGTGTTATCGGGGATATGGGTGGCTTTGTTGCATCTACTTTTAAACGCGGTATTTCTTTTATTAATATTCCAACTACGTTGCTTTCACAGGTGGATGCCTCCATTGGAGGGAAGGTGGGTATTGACCTTAGTAATGTAAAAAACCTTGTAGGTGTATTTAACAACCCTGAGGCTGTATTTATTGATACTAATTTTCTAAAAACGCTGGACAATCGCCAGCTACTATCCGGATTTGCCGAAATGATAAAACATGCTTTGATTGCGGATACCAGCCATTGGCAAAAAATAAATAAAGCCGATATAAAAACTTTTGCTGATTTCGACAGTTTAATAATTGCTTCGATAGATATTAAAAACAGGATAGTTCAGGACGATCCTGTTGAAAAAAACATTCGTAAAGCGCTTAATTTTGGACATACCATAGGCCATGCTATTGAATCGTATTTTTTAGAACAAGATAACAAACAACCCTTGCTACATGGAGAGGCAATAGCTGCTGGGATGATTTGTGAAACTTACCTGTCAGGCCAGATTACCGGTCTTCCAGGCTATTCTTTAAAGGAAATAACTGCTTTTATTTCATCCATCTACCCGGCAATTCCCATTAGCAAATCAGATTTTGAACGTCTGACAGAATTAATGTTCCACGACAAAAAGAATGTAAATAAACAACTTAATTTCTCACTTCTTTCAGCCATTGGGAAATGCGAAATAAATCAAACAGCTTCACTGGATTTAGTAAAAGAAGCACTGATTTACTATACTGAATCTTACTGACTGATGTTACGCAAAATTTATATCTAATTCAGAATATCTCTATATTTCCACCTGTCATTTCGAACACAGTGAGAAATCTTGTCAATCAATTGCAAAGATTTCTCTTCCTGCTTTCAGCAGGATTCGAAATGACAATGATAGTGAGTATGAATTTTTTAAAGCAGTCACTTTTATTGTCTTTTTGAGAAAATTACCCTTCTCTCTTTATCAATTCTCTTGTCCATTATAAGTATAAAAGTCTATCATTTTTAAATCTTTTTCTTTGCGTAACATGAGTTACTGAGTTTGCGATAGCAAACTCAGTAAGATTCAGTATAAAGAGAATTTAAACTCTAATTCCGATTATTAATATATCATCCACCTGTTCGAGATTTTCTTTCCAGTTATCAAGGGTATTCTCAATATTTTTACCTTGTTCAGCCATTGTTTGGGTTTGGATACTAAGTAATAAATTTTGAAATCTTTTCGCCATAAATTTTTTCCCTTTATTTCCTCCGAACTGGTCAACATAGCCATCGGTAAAAATATAAATTGTATCGCCTTTACTGAGTTGAATGGTATGATTAGTAAATTTTCTTTCTTCTTCTGTCTGTACTCCCGCAATGGAAAATTTATCGGGTTTGATTTCCGTTATTTTATTTTCTCTTATCAAATACAATGGTCTGTTAGCTCCGGCATATTGTAACTCAGTCCCAGGTTGTCCGAGTTCCAGACTTACCAATGCTATATCCATTCCATCCTTTGTTTCTATTTCCTGCTGACCTTGCTTGAGTGCATGCTGTACTCCTCTATGTAAATGGTTTAAAATTTCTGCTGGCTGTGTTCTGTTTTTTTCAATGATAATCTGGTTCAATAAATCATTTCCTATCATGCTCATAAAAGCACCGGGGACTCCGTGTCCTGTGCAGTCTACGGCAGCAATTATTGTTTTTTCAGATCTTTGGGCGAAGAAGTAGAAATCTCCACTCACCACATCTTTCGGTTTATAAAGAATAAATGATTGGGGTAACGTTTTATATATTAGTTCGGTAGAAGGCAGGATAGCTTGTTGTATCCGTTTTGCATAATTGATGCTGTCGGTAATATTTTTATTTTTCTGCTGAATGATTTCTTCCTGTTTTTTTCTTTCAGTTATATCAGTATCAATGACAACTATTTTTTTGAGTTCAGCTTGCTGGTTAAAAATAGGAGTGAGTGTGGACTGTGCCCAGAATTGGGTTCCGTTCTTATGTGTATTGAGGGATTCATAGATGACAGATTTTTTTTCACGAATACTTTCTTCGATTAATTTTTTTAAACGTTCCGGGTTGCTGCTCACTTGAACGAGCGGTTTTCCTATAATTGTTTTGTACTCTTCCTGCGCTAATTCGTAAGTTCTAACACAGGCATCATTCATCCATTCCAAAAGTCCACCGGCATCGGCAATAAAAACTGCATTACCTGTTTCACTTGCCACAATGGATAGTTTCTCCAATTCTTTATTTTTCTCTGCAATTTCGGCAGTTCTTTCTTTCACTTTCTGTTCTACCTGCTCATACATTAGGGCATTTTCCAAAGCAATGGTAGTGAACACTGCCAGGTTTCTTACAATGTTTAAATGATATTCAGTATAGGCATTTATTTGAAAACTCTGAATGGTAAGTATTCCAAGGGCTTTTCCTTCTCCTGATATTAATGGATACCAAATAGATGACTCCGGCACATCTCCAGCTACTGGTATAGGAGGAGAGCAACCAGGGATATAATTGTTGTATTCTTTCCTATAGTCGTTAACAAATATCATTTTTTGATTTTTGAAGGACCATACCGGCAGGTATTTATCATCAGACAAATCGTAGTAAGCATAGCCGATGGTCTTCCCTTTTTCCTTTCCTATAGGATAATCAAGCCGCTGGGTAGACGGATTGTAAATTCCAATCCAAAATGAAGAAGCATCCATCAATTGATTGATGTTTTCGTAGGTGGTTTCAATAACTTTTTCAACGGTTAAACTTGCCGTTATTTGTTGTCCGATTTCGCTTAACAGTTTAAAATCCTGCTCCGTAGAAATTTTCTTTTGTTTTTTCCCACCATCAAAAAAAACAGTAGGAATTTTAGTATAACTTTTTTCGATACTTTCACGCATCAATTCAAGTATTTGCTCCAGATAAAATTTATCTGTTTCATCAAAAGCAGCAAGATAATCACTATCTATATCCAGCACTAAAAACACTTCATTATTTAAAATAAACGGCAGTACTATTTCCGACTTTGAGAGCGCACTGCATTGAATATGTCCGGGAAATTCGTCAACATTTTCAACAATGATAGTTTGTTTCTTTTCCCGGCAAGTGCCACATACTCCCTTTCCTTTTTTTATTCTTGTACACGCTACAGTACCCTGAAATGGGCCAAGAACAAGGTCATCTCCTTTTACAAGATAACAACCGACCCAGAAATAATTCATTCCGGATTTTAATGCCGCCATTAAATTGGATAAATTGGCTATCACATCTTTCTCATCACCGATGAGGGCTTTCAATTGTGGGAGAAGTATTTCGTATTGCTCCTTTTTTGATAAATCCGTTCTGTGGGAAATTATTACTTCAGCCATTTTCTTATTTTAATACTACAAATTGTTTTCTAACAAGTTCTATGTT
>JAHEXZ010000130.1 GCA_023251835.1 Bacteroidota bacterium
AAACCCTACTTCAACCTATTCTGCAACTCAGGAACCAAATCATTATATTTCTTAAGAACCCTGTCCCAGGGTTTGAATTTTTCATCATCTTTAGCTGAAACATTTGGTTTGTCTGCCATTTCGCTGATTATTTTTACTTTATATTTCAGGGAATTGTCAGCACTGCTTGTTTTAATGATTACTCTTGTTCTTATAGTAACATTTTTAAACGACTGTATATTCCAGGAAGTTCTTATGTAACCCGTTGATTTGTCTGTTACTTCAAGTACGTCAAAATAGCCTGTTATTATTTCGCTAAGTAATTTCCATGCCTTATCTTCGGTTTTACCGGTATTTATATCAATATCCACATTGGCAATATCTGATGATGATGATGCATTATTTACATCAGCCATAGAATCATCTTTTTTTATCACAATTAAATCTTTTTTGGGTGGTTCAGGATACCCTTTTTTGCTATTGCAATAGGTTCTCTTTTCAGTAACAAAACCTTCTTTCCTTACTTCAACATTAACACATTCGTGATTAGGAATTTTAAGGATTTGTGGAGAGGTACCGACTTTGGAACCATTCACAAAAATTTCGGCATCCGATTCCGAAACTGTAAGTTCAAGATTAAAGGCAAATATGAAATTTGCCATAAAAGAGAATATAACCAGGAAAATAATTTTTTTCATAATCTCTGTTTTTGTTTAATACAATACAAATGTATTAAAAATTAATACAAAATGTAATTATAATGACTACTATCATTTATTCCCAAGCCGGGCTAAAAACATGAATTTTGTTTCATGGCAAAGGTTCATATTGGTAAGAAAATCAAAGAGGTGGTGGATAACTCTCCTATATCGGTAACAGATTTTGCGTCACGCATAAACAGAAGCAGGGACATTGCTTACAAAATATTTAAAAGAGAAACTGTTGATACAGCCCTGTTGCAGCAAATAAGCAAAGTCCTTGACCATAATTTTTTCAGGTACTACAATGAACAATTGCAAGTGGTAAAAGAAGATGTTCCAGAATATGGAAAAGCGGCAGCTTTGATGAATGAACTAAAATCCTGCAAAAAACAATTAGCCGACCTGGAAAAAAGATATGAGCTTCTTGAAAAAGTAAATAAACTCACAGAAGAAAAACTGGAAGTGTTAAAGCAAAAGAATAGAAAAAAGGACAGGTAATCTGTGAATCTGTGGCATTTAAACGTATAAATCATTTCTAACATTACCACCCTATTTTAATTAGCACACCCGGGATTCTCCAAATTATTACCTTTGCATAAAATCAAACTGATTTGGAGTTAAACAAAAAAATATATTTTGCCTCTGATTTTCATTTGGGCATCCCCAACTATGAAAAAAGCTTAGTCCGTGAAAAGCTAATCGTTAAATGGTTAGATGAAGTTAAGCAGGATGCTCATGAAATATACCTCATGGGCGATTTGTTTGATTTCTGGTTTGAATATAAACATACAGCTCCAAAAGGTTATGTTCGTTTGCTCGGAAAAATAGCCGAAATAGTAGATTCCGGCATTCCTGTTATTTTATTTACAGGTAACCATGATATGTGGATGTTTGATTATTTACCCCAGGAATTAGGTGTAAGCATTCACCGTAAACCTATCATCAGAGAATATAATGGAAAAAAATTTTATATCGGGCACGGTGATGGGTTAGGCCCCGGAGATAAGGGTTATAAATTCATAAAAAAGATATTTACCAACCCTTTTTGTCAATGGCTCTTTGCACGCCTGCATCCCAACTTTGCCGTGAGCATGGCCAATTACTGGTCAAAAAAAAGTCGTTTGGCTAATGGCCCCAAGGATGAAAAATTTACCGGTGAAGAAAATGAATGGTTAGTAGTGTATTCCAAAGAAAAGCTAAAGAAAGAACACCTTGATTATTTCATTTTTGGCCATCGCCATTTACCTTTAGACATAAAGCTCCCCAACAATAGCCGCTACATCAATCTTGGCGAATGGATTAATTACAATAGCTATGCGGTTTTTGATGGTACCAGCTTAGAGCTAAAATATTATAATTCATCCCCATAGGGGAGGTTAGGAGGGGCTTACCTTCTTTATCAAATCAACCAAACGGTTACAATAACCGGCTTCATTATCATACCAGCCAATAATTTTAACCATATTGCCTACAACAGAAGTAAATTCGGCATCATAGATACAGGAGTGTGGATTACCAATAATATCAACCGATACAATAGGTTCATCCATATATTGCAATATACCTTTTAAGTTGGTTTCACTGGCTTTTTTAAAGGCCGCATTAATTTCTTCGGCAGTAGCAGGTTTCCTTAGCAAACATGCAATATCTGTAATAGAACCATCAGGTACAGGCACCCTCATTCCGCAACCACCCAGCTTACCTTTTAAATGAGGAAATATTTTTGTAATTGCCTTCGCAGCTCCTGTAGAAGTAGGAACGATAGAAAGTGCAGCAGCACGGGCTCTTCTCAAATCTTTGTGAGGTGCATCATGCAAACGCTGGTCACCGGTATATGCATGAACAGTGGTGATAAAACCATCTTCCACTCCCCAGTTTTCATCCATCACTTTAATCATTGGCGCAGCACAGTTCGTGGTGCAGGAAGCATTTGACATAATAACATCATCAGCATTTAATATATCATCATTTACTCCCATCACCACAGCCTTAATATCATCTGAACTGGGCGGAGCTGATATAATTACCTTTTTAGCTCCTGCTGCAAGATGTTTTCCTGCCGTTTCCCTGTCCAGGAAAAAGCCTGTAGATTCAATAACGATATCAATACCTAAATCTTTCCAGGGTAAGTTTGCCGGGTCTTTTTCAGCATAAATCGCTATTTTTTTCCCATTGGCAATAATTGTTTTTTCTTCAGCTTTTATATCAGCATTTATAATACCATGCACCGAATCATATTTCAGAAGATGTGCAAGTGTTTTACTATCTGTTAAATCATTGATGGCAATAACATCAATACGCTCATTATTCACTACCGTACGAAAAAAGATTCTTCCTATTCTTCCAAAACCATTTATAGCAACTTTTATTTTTTTCATTTTCTTATTTTTCACAAAGATATGCTGAAAAGTATTGGGATGCACTAAAAAATAGTTTAAGTGTTTCGTCCTTAAATAGGTTTACGCAAAAAAGACGGAGGACCGGAGACAGAAGACGAAGATGGAATGTCGCTTGAAAAGATGTTTTCTTCCATCCCTCGTCCTCCGACCCCCCGTCCCTCTTCAATAAATAGTTCAAAGTACCGGATAAAATGCATCCTCAATATGATTGATCTTCATTTGATTATCCCCCAGAATAATAGAAATAATATCAAACCGTACTTCCAAATCAAGCTGGTTGCGCAAAATATATGCGTGTGCTGTTTTGATAAGGTTCTTTTGCTTTTGTTTATTGACAAATGTTTCCGGCTCACCAAAATAATTGCTTTTCCGCGTTTTTACTTCTGCAACTACCAGCGTTTTATTAATTATTGCTATAATATCTGCTTCAAAGTTTTTAAAACGCCAGTTGGTTTCAAGCACCTTGTAACCTTTGTTTTCTAAAAAAGTGACAGCCAGCTTTTCACCTTTTGTGCCTGTATCATTATGTTCTGCCATGGAGGAACTGCTAATAGTTGAAATATATATACAGCCTCTTCAGGCGAAGTATAACAACCAATAAAAATAGTGCAAAAAAACTATAAAAGTTTAGTAAACTGTTCACCAGGGCAACACGCATTTAATTTTTTAGCACTTCTGTTAAATAATTTTCATTCCAACTGGCAATAAGCCTTCTGTTATTTATTCCTTGACGCTTAAAAGGCGCATTTACCCGTTCGTTTAATGCAACCCTTCTTACCGTGGCAAAATTTTCAGCAGCATTATCCTTGCAATCTGCGGATACTGTTGAATAGGTTTGTCAGGAATTAAAAACCCCTACAGTTCATATGAAAAGTGAACATTAGAAAAAAATCACACGGTTTGACTTTTTTGTAATAAATACCCCTGTTTTTCTTGCTAAAACGTCTACTAAAGCTATAATTACCAAACAAATTAAAAATTTGCACTGAGGAAATCCATTTGCGACTTTTGGGTGCCAAGCGAATTTTTATTTAATATTTTTGTTTCCGTATTAAAATACTATCTTTGCAACCCCTAAAATTAAATTAATGGGATTAATTATTTGATTATAAATACTTTATAGCATGACAAAAGCAGACATCATCAACGACATTGCAGAAAAGACAGGCATTGAAAAAATGGTAGTACAAGCCAGCGTAGAAGCATTTATGAAATCGGTTAAAGGCGCGATGGAAAAAGGAGAAAACGTATATTTAAGAGGTTTTGGAAGTTTTATTGTGAAAAAACGTGCTGAAAAAACCGGAAGAAATATCTCTAAAAATACAACAATCATTATTCCTGCTCATTACATTCCAGCATTTAAACCAGCTAAAACATTTGCTGAGGACGTAAAGAAAAGTGTAAAAAAAGCTGTAGCCGTTTAAAAAGGGATTATAAATTACACGAATAATTAAAATTCGTGATTTCTGTTATATAACACCCGGGACTTGTAAAGGGTGTAATTTGTTTACAATGGTGACTGTAAAAACAAAACAGTTAATAGTAATTGCAGGCACAATTGTAATAATCGTTCTTTTATTATTTGCAACTACCAGGCTGCCAAAAAAAGATGAAGAGGCAGCTTTATCCAGGCATACAACTACTGATAACACCGGTGTTGGGATAAATGCTCTGGTAACGAATGCTAAAAAGGGCCTGACTACTGAACAAAGGCAAAAAACAGATCAGCTCGAAAAAGCAATAGAAACCTCTTCAGACAAAAATGGTATTTATAAGAATCTGGTTGCTATATGGGATAGCCTTCGTCAATCTGCTGTTGCAGCCTATTTTATGGAGCAGGCAGCGGTGGTGTCTTCAACAGAAAAAAATTGGGAAGAAGCCGGTAAAAGGTATTATGTTTCAACACAATTTTCGGGTGAATCAGACAGACCTATGCTTTATGAAAAAGCAATTGACTGTTTTGAAAAAACACTGAAAATCAATCCTTCCAATGTAGAAGCAAAGATTAATTTAGCAGCTTGTTACGTAGAAGGAACATCCGATCCAATGAAAGGGATTACCATGCTGAGGGAAATAGAAAAAACAGATTCTAACAATGTAAACCTGCAGTTGAGTTTTGCTTTTTTTTCAGAAAAGTCCGGACAGTGGGATAAGGCCATAGCAAGGTTCAATAAAATACTAAAGATACAACCTGACTTTATTGAAGCTTATCTGCATTTGGCGGATGCTTATGAACGAAAAGGAGATAAAGAGGCTGCTATTGAAAGCTTAACAAGATACATGAACCAGGTAGACGATATTACAATTAAAACGGAAGTTCAGAATTATATTAACCAATTATCCACGCAGGATAATATGCGTGGCGAAACTAAAAAACAATAAAAAATTTTTAAAAACCTTTTAAACTATGCCAAGCGGAAAAAAAAGAAAAAGACATAAAATGGCTACTCATAAACGTAAAAAACGTTTGAGAAAAAACAGACATAAGAAAAAATAATTCCGCAAATCCGGAATTATAAAAGGTGCCGATACATAATTATTTCCTTCAAACAGAGTGGGACGAATTTCCTTTCTGTCTGTTGATGCACTTGTGTTTGTATTCTTTTTTCGGTTACCCCCGAAACAAAATTCATTATTTTATTTTTTCCTGTATTCTGTTTGTAAAACAGGATGACAGGAAAATTATACGTATTTAAAAAACTTTAGAGTGAACAACGAATTAATTATTGATTCTACACCCTCCGAAGTTGTTATTGCATTATTAAGCGATAAACGTTTAGTAGAGCTCAATCGCGAAAAAAGAAATAACAACTTTTCTGTTGGTGATATTTACCTTGGGCGGGTAAAAAAAGTGATGCCTGGTTTGAATGCAGCCTTTGTCGATGTAGGATATGAAAAAGATGCATTTTTGCATTACCTTGATTTAGGGCCACAGGCTGCATCACTGAATAAATACACCCAGCTTACTCAAACGGGCAAACAACCAAGTGCTGATTTAACCTCTTTTAAACTGGAAAAAGAAATACCTAAAGATGGTAAGATTGGTAATGTTATAAATGCTAACCAGCAAATACTCATACAGATTGCTAAAGAACCCATATCCACTAAGGGGCCACGCATTACTTCAGAAATTTCTCTTGCAGGACGCTATATTGTACTGATTCCATTTTCAGATAAAATATCTGTATCCCAGAAAATAAAAACTACCGAAGAAAAAAACAGGCTAAAACAGCTGATGGCCAGCGTAAAACCTAAAAATTTCGGAGTAATCGTACGCACAGTGGCAGAAGGAAAAAGCGTTGCAGAGCTGGATGCCGATCTTAATGACCTGATGAGCAAATGGAAAAAATGTTATGAAGCATTAAAAACAGCTGTTCCACCTCAAAAAGTATTGGGTGAAATTGATCGTACCTCAGCCATATTGCGTGATTTGCTCAATTCCAGTTTTAACAGCATTCATATTAATGAGGAAAAGCTGTATGACGAAACAAAAAATTACTTGTCTGCTATTGCTCCTGAGAAAGAGAAAATACTAAGACTTTACAAGGGCACTACACCTATTTTTGACAATTTTGGAGTCGATCGTCAGATAAAAGCACTATTCGGAAAAACAGTGACCATGAAAAGTGGCGGCTACCTAATCATTGAGCATACAGAAGCTTTACATGTAGTTGATGTGAACAGCGGCAACCGTGCAAAATCGGATAGCAATCAGGAAACCAATGCGCTGGAAGTAAACCTGGAGGCTGCCGTTGAAGTTGCCCGTCAGTTACGCTTACGCGACATGGGAGGCATTATTGTAGTTGATTTTATTGATCTCCATTCGGCAGAAAACCGCAAGCTATTATACGATAAAATACGGGATGAAATGGCAAAAGATCGTGCCAAGCACAATATCCTGCCCCCAAGCAAATTCGGCCTGGTACAAATCACCCGTCAGCGGGTACGCCCTGAAATGAATATTGTTACCGTAGAAAAATGTCCTACCTGTGGTGGCACCGGTGAAATACAGGCCAGTATCGTATTAATGGATCAGATTGAAAATAATTTACGTTATATTCTAAAAGAACAAAATGAATCAGGAGTAACACTTTGCGTTCATCCTTATCTGGAAGCCTACATTACAAAAGGGGGTTTCTGGAATACATTACGCCATAAATGGAGTCGTAAATTCGGCAAAAAAATTAAAGTACGGGCAGTATCTTCTTATCAATTCCTTGAATATCATTTTCTTAATAAAAATGAGGATGAGATAAAAGTATAACCCAACCCCCACCTCATAAATTATCTTCCGAAACCAAAGAGTTGCTTCAACGAAAAATTAACCAGTCGTTAGGCAAATAAGGCGAGTTCCCAATAAATATTTAAAATTTGGGGTTAAAAATGTAATTTTTTTGTAAGGTTTGTCCTATACCAACGTCTGTATTGAAACCACCAAAACTATTCAATTATGGAACGCTATAAACCAATAATACAATTTGTTCAGGGATTAAGCCTTGTGCTAATTGTTCAGGTATTCGATGCCTGCGGACAAACCAATTCTTCACATTTAACAGATAAAAAAATGGAAACAAACGAAAAAAGCATTCATAAAACAGAAGAGGAATGGAAAAAACAACTTTCACAGGAACAATATTATGTTTTGCGTCAAAAAGGTACAGAAGATCCTTATTCAGGAACATTGTTATTGAACAAAGAAAAAGGTGTCTATAAATGTGTTGCCTGTGGTAATGAATTATTTACAGATGATATGAAATTTGATTCACATTGTGGCTGGCCAAGCTTTGACAGGGAAATCACCGGAGGAAAAATAAAAACGCTGGAAGACAACTCTCATGGCATGCACCGCATAGAAATACAATGTGCAAAGTGTGGTGGACATCTGGGGCATTTGTTTGATGATGGGCCAACAAAAACAGGTTTAAGGTATTGTGTAAATTCATTGTCTCTTGAATTTGTAAATGAAAAAGACATAAAAAAAACAGTTTCCACAGACGGTTTACAATCAACCATAGATACTATTACTCTGGGAGGCGGTTGTTTCTGGTGTGTAGAAGCTGTTTATGAAATGCTGGAAGGCGTCCAAAAAGTGGAATCAGGGTTTTCTGGCGGAAAAACAAAAAATCCAAGTTATAAGGAAGTATGTACAGGAACAACCGGGCATGCCGAAGTGGTTCAGATTACTTACGATACTACTAAAACATCTTTAGAAGAAATTTTAAAGATATTTTTTACAGTACATGATCCTACCACACTTAACCGTCAGGGAGCGGATGTTGGAACTCAGTATAGATCTGTTGTTTTTTATAGAAATGAAAAACAGAAACAAATTATAGAAAGTATTGTTGGTGCTTTGCAAAAAGAAAACGTATATGCTAAACCTGTTGTAACGGAGGTGACACCATTTCAGACTTTTTACAAAGCCGAAAATTATCACCAAAACTATTATAACATGAATAAAGAGGAACCCTATTGTCAAATGGTGATACAACCGAAAATAGAGAAGTTTGAAAAAGTATTTAAGAACAAGATTAAAAAGTAAAAAAACAGTGAGGAGATAATATCTTAAGCAGCATTGGTATTTACCTTAAAATCCAGTATTACCACACTTCCATTTTCTTCAAAAGATACTTTATCAGCCAGGTTACGCATTAAGAACACACCCCTTCCGTTTGGTTTTTCGATATTTTCCGGGTTTGTTGGGTCAGGCAGGCTGTCATAATTAAAGCCGGAGCCTTCATCCTTTACTATGAAAGAAATATAGTCGGATGATGTTTTAAACGAAATATCAATACTCTTTTTTTCATTGGCCTGGTTGCCATGATAAATAGCATTATTAACAGCTTCTGTTAAAGCTACCAAAATATTTCCGTAATAGTCCTGGTTGATATTGAACAGGTCGCAAACATCTTCT
>JAHEXZ010000075.1 GCA_023251835.1 Bacteroidota bacterium
CGGAGATGCCGCTTTGGTAGTTATCGCGCCAGTTATTGGATGAAGTTCCCCTGTTGCGTATTAAATACCCGCTACCACCTATGCTCCATGTAGCACCTGTAAACCATACAATAGAATTGGGGCCTGCATCATAAAATTTACCATTGATAGTAAGGTCAACCCCTGTACCATTATAGATAGCGGGAGTAGAACCGGATACATCTTCATAAGCCAGAATACCATTTACAACCACCTGGTCAATGGTATCTGTTGCTGCAATGGAAACGCTGTCGCCACCTTGAATGGTTACTGTGTTGGATTTGTGGTTTGGAGTAGCAGAAGCATTGTTCCAGGTGCTGTTGTCCGGGGAAGCCTGCCAGGTGTTAGTATCATTCCAGTTTCCATCCTGCTTTGACCGGAAGTAGTAGTTAGACTGGTAAGGAGAAGCTGTAACGGAAATATTATCAATAGCAATACCGGAGCTGCTGCCGGTTTGCGAACCCCTCCATGTAGCCCAGCGCAATTGAACAACAGCATTATTATCGGCTAAAGCCGGCAGGGTTAAATTATAACTGTCTATATTGCCGTTGCTCCTGTCGCTGCTGTTATGAGCATATACACTACCGCTTACCGTTGTCCATGAGCCGGAAGTACCAAGTCGGTATTGTAATACTACTCCGATAGTACGCGGATTGGCCGAAATCATTTCAACATCATAAGCTACAACAATGTTTCCAAGTCCTGTGGCATCAATGGCTGCTGCCAGTTGGTTGGTACCATTGGTGGCATTGCTGCTGGTTTGGATGTAAAACCGCCCGTTACTGCTTGTTGCATAACCATAGCAGCCACCGGTGGTTTGTGTAGTGCTGGCAGCAGTTATAGAAGCATTGCCATTGGGGGTGCTGCTTTCGGCATTGGCCTGTGAGCCAATGGGCGAACTGTTTGTTGTCCATGCAGCAAAGTTAGAAGCTAATGATGTAAAGGTGGTGGTACCAAAATTTTCTGTAACAGGTGGAGCTGTTGCTGTGGGGTTGTTTTGTGTATAGGCAGTAGAATATATGAATATTAATGCAATAATAAACAGATATTTTGCATTATCGAATGTACCGCTGAGTATATTAATTTTAATGGGCTTTTTGTATTTAGAAGGGTTAGTCAATTAAACTGTCGATAATTTGTTGGTTTTTAAAATTATTATGGATGTTTTCATCATTTTTGTTTTGACGAAGTAATGATAAAATTTTATCTAAAACAAATTACTGCCTCCGATAACATACAAAAAAATACCTAAAATCGTTAAAAAGATGAAATAATTCATTAAAAATCAGCAATTTGATATTTTTTAATGATGGTTGAAAAATAATTTTTTGAGTTTGAAATTTAAGGTATGAGGTGTATAAGTTTTACTAAATAAGTTACTTTTACATCAGTAAATCCGACTGCGATAAAACAAGTTCTAACAACTCTCAGTATAAATTTCACCCCGGCTTATAATGGATGATTTAAAGATAACCATCATACAATCTAACCTGCATTGGGAAAACAAAGAAGAGAACAAAATAATGTTTTCTCAAAAGATAGATTCCATCACTGATAAAACCGATTTAATTGTACTTCCTGAAATGTTTACTACCGGGTTTAGTATGAAACCCAAGCAGTTTGCCGAGTCCATGGATGGGTATACAGTAGAGTGGATGAAAGAACAGGCTAAGAAAAAGAACTGTATTATTACCGGAAGTTTTATATGTGTGGAAGATGGTAATTATTTCAATCGTTTATTGTGGGTTAATCCTGATGGCAGTTACAGTATCTATGATAAGCGACATCTGTTTCGTATGGCCAATGAGGATAGCCATTATACAGCAGGACAAAAGAAAATAGTTGTTGAACTAAACGGATGGAAAATATGTCCATTGGTATGTTATGACTTGCGTTTCCCGGTATGGAGCCGTAATACTTTGATAAGATATAATGCAGCATACAAAGATGATATACAATATGAATATGATGTTTTGATATATGTGGCTAATTGGCCGGAAGTACGGAGCTATCCATGGAAAACATTGTTGCTTGCACGTGCCATAGAAAATCAGTGTTATGTTGTGGGATTAAACAGGGTGGGGAATGATGGTAATACCATATATCATTCCGGTGATTCTGCCATTGTCAATGCCAAAGGAATGATTATCAGTAGAACCAAACCTCATGATGAGTCTGTTGAAACGGTTTTGTTAAATTATGATGAGCTGCATTCATTCAGAAAATCATTTCCGGCTATGTTGGATGCTGATACTTTTGAAATAAACTGCTAAGGGTTTATACTTTGCTCAGTATATTTTCCACTCCAGCTCAATATCCCAGTTAGACCTTGTATTGATAGCTTCGGCATTATAAATAACCTTCTCGGGTTGGTATTTTTTCTGTAGGTTTCCCGTATCCCATTTATAATTGGCATTATCATCAAAAATAACTTTTAATTTATATTTTTTAGGAAGCAGGTACTGATAAGTAAGTGTTTCCGATTTTTTGATATTGTTTTCTCTGAGAACGTTTTCTTTTTCATCAAGCAACTGAACAATATAGTTTCCTGTTTTTGTTTCAGTAATATCTATTTTTAGTTTAAGGCTGCCGTACTCCTTTTCTTCACGTGTTTTAAAATTAATAGTAATGCTGTCGTTAGTAAAACCGAAAATATCAGTGAAAGTTCCTGGTAGAATTAACAGATGATACTTAGTATTTTCTTTCAAAGCAGGTGAAGCAGGCGGGCTTGTATTTGATTTTTTACTTATCACAAGCGTGTTAATTGTTTTTTGCCGGTAAAGCAAATTATTGTAGCCATTGTATAAGGTTGAGTCTTCTATCAGTTGTATCTCTTTTTTATTTAGAGCATCTATAAAAGCCGGATCAATGGGATGATTAAATGTGATTAATAATTCTGCATTCAAATCGAAATTTTGGTTCTTATCAGGACTGCTTAGCAGTTTGAATTTTAAAGGTTTTCTGTTATTTTTTAAGGCTTCAGACTTTTTAATAGTTTTGAAACTAACGGTATCAATTATCCGATCATTATTTCTGACTTGTAAAATAATAGAATCTTTTTCGATATTCCTGAACCAATAGTTAAGAGTATCTTTGTTTTTCGAATACTCAAGAAAAATGTTTTTGTCATCGAATGTATGATTAAGAGGCTGTATAACTATGTTATCAGCCGGTTTATTAAAAACAAGCATAATGTTTCCATAATAACCATGTATTGCTGTTTTTACAAATAATTTTTTTGCGGGTTGCTGAAATACCGTAAAAGACACATTTGTATTCTTGTCAATATTTATTAATGTATCAATAAAACCAATACTTTCACCTTCATTATCGTATTTATAGTTTGCATTGGCATCTTTTAATGCCATTATTTTATAGTTGCCGGCAGCTATATTATTAATCAGAAAACTGCCGTCATCTTTGGTTTTCCCAAAGTAATCAGGATGGTTTTTATAAATAGTGCTATCGTTATAATCCTTGTAGAGCATTACCAATATACCTTTTTCTGTTTTATGCTCAAAGGCCGTCTCAACTTTTCCTTTAAATGTAAGTGAATCGATAAAATTACCGGTAGAAAATACGTATTTAAAATTCTCAACCGGATTACTCTCATGTATATCCTGTATAGCGTTACCAAAATTGACAGAGTAGGTGGTATTGGGTTTTAATTTTTCTGATTTATCAAAAATAAGTGATAGTGTTTCGTTTTTTGTCTTTACATCAGGTATAAATTCCAAAGGAGGAGAAATAATCAGCTGGCCATTTATATCTTTTAGCTGTATAAATTCATCAAACAAAAAAATTATTTCTCTACCATTAAAATTTAGTGCTGCACTATCTGGTATATATTTTAAAACTTTTGGTGATATTCTATCAATTTTTCCACCTGTTGGTGCTACAACCTGAGCACATGAACCAAAGAGTACAATTAATATGCAGGAACATAAGAACAGATGCGAATGAAATGCTGATTTGGCCATTTTTTATAATTAGCTTGTAAAGATATGTAAAAAGGTTGTGGGTCTTGGGTCATTGGGGATTAGGTTAACTGACAAACGAAATTATTTTGTTATACGTCAGAATTTGTTACCTTTGTCGTCCTTTAAAAAATTAAGAAAATGCAAAACCGGAAAGAATGTAGTATTCAGTTTGTGGGGCTAAACATGGGAGAGCATTTGTATGAATATACTATAGATGATAAATTCTTTGAAAACCGTGATTATTCCGAAATAAAGAAAGCAAATATAAGCCTAAAAATCAACCTGTTAAAACAATCCACCATGATGGTTTTGCAGTTTGAAATCAGTGGTAGCATTAAAACTGAATGCGACCGTTGTACGGAAGAGTTTGATTTACCCATTAGCGGAAATTATAAACTGGTGGTAAAAGTAGGTGGCAGCATTACAGATGATGAAAACGATGATATTATTACTATTTCTGCCAGTGAATATGAATTGGATTTGTCGCAATATATTTATGAATATATAATGCTTTCCATACCAATAAAACGTATTCATCCTGATGATTTACAAGGACATACAACTTGTAATAAAGAAATGCTTGAAAAGTTGAATACTTTTTTAATTGAGGAGGAAAAAGAAGAGGAAGAAACTACCGATCCGCGTTGGGATGAGCTAAAAAATATTATGTTAAATTAAGTCCCTGATTCCCAAGGGCTTTTATTAATAGATTCGGGAAAAACAGAATATCAATAACTTTTAAAACAAAACACAATGCCACATCCAAAGCGAAAATTATCGAGATCCAGAAGAGATAGCCGTAGAGGTCATGACAAAGCTGTAGCATCTACACTTACAACCTGTTCAAACTGCGGAGTGCCAGTATTATACCACCGTGTATGTGGTGAGTGCGGCTACTACAAAGGAAAACCTGCTGTTGAGAAAAAAGTTTCTGCTTAATTTATAAAAAATACGGGTTCGTATCGCAAAATGAATAAATTTGCCCCAAATTATTCATTGGTTATCCTGATAATTTCATTTATCAGGTTGTTAAAACTTATATAAATTCGTAAGAAACTTATGAAAATAGGTATCGATATTATGGGCGGTGATTATGCTCCTGAAGCAACCATATCAGGAGCACTATTAGCTTATAATGAATTACCCAAAGATGTTCGCCTTGTTTTAATTGGTGACGAAGAACAAATATGCAACGGTCTTGCCAAGGGCTTTGCCGATGCAAAGGACTTTGATATTGTTCATTCAACCGAAGTGATAGGCATGGGCGAACATCCTACCAAAGCATTCACACAGAAACCCAATTCTAGCATTAGTATTGGGTTTCATCTTTTAAAGGAGGGGGAAATTGCAGGTTTTGCCAGCAATGGCAATACAGGTGCAATGCTGGTGGGTTCTATGTTTAGTGTAAAAGCTATTCCTGGCGTTATCCGTCCCTGTATTACATCATTATTACCCAAGGAAAATGGCGGGGTAGGTTTAATATTAGATGTTGGTATTAATGCCGACTGTAAACCCGATGTTCTCTGCCAGTTTGCTGTTCTTGGTTCACTTTATGTGGAGCATGTTTATGGCATCAAAAATCCCAAAGTAGGTTTATTAAATATTGGAGAAGAGCCTGAAAAAGGCAACCTTGTGGCCCAGGCTGCACATGGGTTAATGAAAGAGAACAAAGAAATTAATTTTATTGGTAATATTGAAGGCCGGGATATTTTTAAAGATAAAGCAGATGTTATTGTTTGCGATGGATTTACCGGTAATGTTGTATTAAAGCAGGCTGAAGCATTTTATTGGATGATCAGAAAAAGAGGATGGAAAGACCCCTACTTCGACCGTTTCAATTATGAAAACTA
Source organism: Bacteroidota bacterium (assembly GCA_023251835.1). Taxonomy (GTDB): domain Bacteria; phylum Bacteroidota; class Bacteroidia; order 2-12-FULL-35-15; family 2-12-FULL-35-15; genus 2-12-FULL-35-15. The sequence continues at coordinate 5,849 of JAHEXZ010000075.1, forward strand.
TGGAGGTACACCAGTACTCGGAATTAATTCAACAGTAATGATTGGCCATGGTATTTCAAACGATATTGCCGTAAAAAACATGCTTCTGCTAACAAAAGATGTTATAGAAGCAAAACTTTCCGATAAAATAAAATCCGCATTCAATCCCGACAAAATAAAATCCACATTTAATAATGAGTAAAATAACTGCTGCAATTACTGCTGTTGAAGGTTTTGTACCCGATTATGTTCTTACCAATGAAAAATTAGAACAAATGGTTACTACCACATCGGAATGGATTGAAACACGAACCGGTATAAAAGAACGCAGAATATTAAAAGGTGAAGGTCTTGGCGCATCAGATATGGCTATACCAGCCATTCAGAAGTTACTCGAAAAAAAAGGAATCAGCCCCTTAGAAATTGATATGATTATTGTGGGAACAGTAACGCCTGATTATGCGTTTCCTTCCACATCCAATGTTATTTGCGATAAAGTAGGCGCTACCAATGCCTGGGGATTTGATCTTGCAGCTGCATGTTCAGGATTTTTGTTTGCATTAGTAACAGGTTCCCAGTTTATTGAAACCGGCAGATGCAAAAAAGTGCTTGTTGTGGGTGCAGATAAAATGTCATCAATCATGGATTATACTGACCGCGCCACCTGTATTATTTTTGGCGATGGTGCCGGAGTTGTTCTGTTAGAACCCAATACAGAAGGTTTGGGTATTATTGATTCTATTTTAAAAGTGGATGGTTCCGGACGTAAATATTTACATCAAAAAGCAGGAGGTTCTGTAAAACCTGCATCGCACGAAACGGTTGATGCAAAAGAGCATTTTGTATTCCAGGATGGGCAACCGGTATTTAAGCGTGCCGTTGTTGGTATGGCCGAAGTTTCGGCTGATATAGCAGAAAGAAATCATTTAAAATCAGAAGATATAGCATGGCTGGCTCCTCATCAGGCAAATAAACGTATTATTGATGCTACAGCAGAACGCCTGGGGCTGGCACCAGAAAAGGTAATGTTAAATATCCAGAAATACGGCAATACCACAGCAGCAACCATACCCCTTTGTTTGTGGGACTATGAAAAACAATTAAAAAAGGGGGACAACATCATCCTTGCTACTTTTGGAGCCGGCTTTACCTGGGGTGCTGTTTATTTGAAATGGGCATATAATAGTTAGGTTGAAGTTAGTAGTTGGGAGACAAACTTAAAATTGGACGACCTGAAACTAACGGTAACCCTTTTATGGAAATAAGAGGTAGCGAAATTGAGAATGGTTCAAAGATCGTGGACTTCGAAACATCTTGTAAATCAAGGGGAAATATTTCTCGACTTCGCTCGAAATGACAGGTTAAATTACTTTTTAGACAGCAGAAACTTAACAGGGGGCGATGTGCTGATGTGCCGTAATATTTCTTACAATCTAATTCAAAAAATAATTTTTTAATAACTCCCTGTTAATCATACAAGGCTAATTGTTTTCGTACTTTCATACTTAAAAACCCGCATTAAAAAGACGGGGCTGATTCTTTAATTACAACATTTCACTTGAACTTCTAAAATTATTTTATATCTTGACTCCCGCTCTTAACTAAACTCAAAATAAAAAAATCAAATTATTATGGGCCTATTTGACAAATTAACCGGTGAATTTATTGACATCATCGAATGGACAGACAACACCAATGACACTATCGTGTATCGCTTCCCGCGTTATCAAAATGAAATTAAAATGGGAGCGAAATTAACCGTTCGCGAATCCCAATCTGCTGTTTTTATTAACGAAGGTAAAATGGCTGATGTTTTTAAACCTGGTATGTATGAATTAAGCACTCAAAATATGCCCATCATGACAACGCTCAGGGGATGGAAATATGGCTTTAATTCTCCCTTTAAGGCCGAGGTATATTTTGTGAATACTAAGCAGTTTGTGGATCAGAAATGGGGAACACAAAGTCCCATCACAGTTGATGATGAGCGTTTCGGCATGATTGAACTGAGAATGCGCGGGACCTATGCTTTCAGGGTTATGGATGCGGCTAAGTTCTTAAAAGAAGTATCAGGAACAGATGGTAGTTTCACTACTGAAGAAGTTGCGGGGCAGCTGAGAAGTCTCATCATATCAAAATTTTCTGATGCCGTTGCAGAAGGAAACATCCCTGTTGAAAAGTTTGCAGCCAACTTGGATGAACTTGCTAAAATAGGCATGGACAGACTTAATACAGATTTTACTGAATACGGATTAACGATAACCAAATTCCTGGTTGAAAATGTTTCAATGCCTGATGAACTCAAAAAAGAAATATTTGAATACAGCCGCTTAAATAAAATTGACATGCAAAAGCTGGCCCAGATGAAAGCTGCTAAATCCATTGAAAAGGCAGCTGAAAACCAAGGCACCATGGGTGGTGGAATGGGTATGGGAATGGGCTTTGGTATGGCCAATATGATGACGGGAATGTTTGGCCAGAATATGATGCAAAATCAACAGCAGCAAAATCAGAGCAACCAAACGGCACCGCCTCCCATTCCTCATGATGTGCAGTATTATGTGGCAGTGAACGGACAGCAAACAGGCCCCTTCAACACTCAGAGTTTAATGCAGTTGAAACAAGCCGGGCAATTTCAGCCCAATACTCTGGTATGGAAACAAGGTATGACCGCATGGCTGCAAGCCTCTCAGATTCCTGAACTGGCAAGCGTGTTTACAAGTGTACCTCCTCCAATTCCTCCTGTTGCATAATTTATGAGCGGATATTTGTGTTAATTCAATCTTATGGAAGAAAAAAATACAGAAACCTGTAGTGCTATAAAATGTGTTGGCTGTGGTGCCAGCCTCAAATTCTCTCCCGGCAAATCAAGCCTTGCCTGCGAATATTGTGGAGCAGAAAATAAGATTGAAATGGCTACCGTAGGAGTAATTGAAGAAATAGACTTTGAGAGATTTTTAGCGGAAAATATAGAGACTGTAGATAAACAGGAAGTAAATACCGTTCATTGCAAAAACTGCGATGCTACCACTACTCTCAAACCCAATGTAACAGCTGATAATTGCCCTTTTTGTGCCACCCCTCTGGTTGTAAAAGAAGGTAGCACCACCAAAATCATCAAGCCCAAATATGTTTTGCCTTTTAAAATGGAACAAAAAGCGGCTTTCGAAAATTTTAAAAAATGGGTTGGTTCCTTATGGTTTGCACCGGGTAATTTAAAAGCCTACACCCAAAATGCAGATAAGCTTAACGGAATGTATTTGCCTTACTGGACCTATGATTCTGATACCAGCAGCAACTATACCGGACAAAGAGGAACTTATTATTATGTAACAGAAACTTATACCACAACCGAGAATGGTAAACCGGTTACCAAAACGCGGCAGGTTCAGCAAACAAGGTGGACGCCCGCTTTTGGCACAGTGCAAAATAAATTTGATGATGTTTTGGTATTAGCCTCAAAGTCACTCCCCGAGAAATATACCAATGTCTTAGAGCCATGGGATTTACAAAACCTCTCTGATTTCAATGAAAATTTCCTGAGCGGATTCAGAACCGAATGTTATCAGATTGACCTGAAAAGTGGATTTGATAAGGCTAAATCTATTATGGTCGAAACCATAAGGGAAACAGTGCGAAAAGATATCGGTGGCGATACCCAGCAAATAAGCACGGTAAATACATCTTATTACGATACAAAGTTTAAGCATATTTTACTTCCAATCTGGCTTAGCGCATACCGTTATAATAAAAAAGTTTACCGCTTTATGATTAATGGTCGCACTGGTGAAGTTCAGGGAGAAAGACCGTATAGTGCTTTAAAAATTGCCATGTTGGTGATTGTTATTCTTGCTGCTCTTGCACTTGCGTTGTATTTTTACAAAAGATCGCAGCAGCCATGATATGATTGAATGAACAAACCCCAAAGGCCGGCTAAACATATTTGCCAACGATTTAACCAACGATATTTATACCTACTCTTTAATTGTTGATGGCCAAACAGTGGAAACCCAAAAATGGTGAAAGCGATAATTTGGTGATAGTCAACTACTTGTATAATTAAGAGTGTGAGTTTGGAGTTTGGAATGGGAATTAGTAGTTTTGGCAATTCAAAGTTTGAAGCTCAGAAATTAGGAGGTGAAAGTTTGTGGCCGGGAATTGTTTCCAGAAACTGTTAACGGATAACTCACTAACCAATGACAATTTAATAGTAAAAAAGTTTAACAATAAAAATATAGATCAAATGAAATTAACCGAAATTCAGGATTTAATAAAGTTTGTAGCGAAATCCGGGGTAAGTGAGGTAGAGCTGGAAACAAAAGATATAAAAATTGTCATTAGAACCCCATCCAGCAAAGGAAAAGAGCCGGTAGTTGTTCAGCCTGTGCCTCAGCCTGTAATACAGGTTGCACCCCCGGTACAACAAATACATGAAGTTATACCAACAGTTGTTACTGAAACAAAAGCTCCTGAAGTAAAAGCTGCTGCTGATACTGCAAGTAATGAGTCCAGATATGTTACTGTAAAATCTCCAATGATTGGCACCTTCTACCGTTCTTCTTCTCCTGACAAACCATCGTTTGTGAATGTAGGCGATGAAATTGCACCAGACAAAGTAATATGTATTATTGAAGCGATGAAGCTGTTCAATGAAATTGAATCAGAAATTAAAGGTAAAATTGTAAAAGTATTGGTAAATGATGCTACTCCGGTAGAGTATGACCAGCCATTATTTTTAGTTGACCCTGCTTAGGTTACAAATAGCGGATCCGCCAGAGGCGGATCTGGATTTACGAAAAACTATAATCTTACAGCAGAGTAAGATTCGTAATTCGTAGATTGATCAAAATTCGTAATTCGTAGGTTAGTAACGATTCGTAATTCGTAGATAAAATGTTCAAAAAGATACTTATAGCAAACAGGGGAGAAATCGCATTACGTGTTATCCGTACCTGTAAAGAGATGGGCATTAAAACGGTAGCGGTTTATTCTACTGCCGATAAAGATTCATTACACGTTAAATTTGCTGATGAAGCAGTGTGTATAGGACCTCCTTCCAGCAAGGATTCTTATCTGAATATTCCGAATATTATTTCTGCTGCCGAAATAACGGATGCAGACGCTATTCATCCCGGCTATGGCTTTTTATCAGAGAATGCAAAATTTTCAAAGATATGCCAGGAGCATAACATCAAATTTATTGGTGCTTCGCCTGAAATGATCAATGCTATGGGTGATAAGGCATCGGCCAAAGCTACTATGATTGCAGCAGGAGTGCCATGTGTTCCAGGTTCTGAAGGGCTTCTGGAAAGCATTGAACAGGCCAAAGAATTAGCTCCTAATATTGGTTATCCTGTTATTATTAAAGCTACTGCAGGTGGTGGTGGACGCGGGATGCGTATTATCTGGAAAGAAGAAGACATGGAAGCAAACTACGATTCCGCATTTAAAGAGGCTGAAGCTGCATTTGGCAATGGCGCTATGTATATGGAAAAATACATTGAAGAGCCTCGCCATATTGAAATACAGGTTGTAGGTGATCAATATGGAAAAGCCTGCCATTTGTCGGAAAGAGATTGTTCGATTCAAAGACGTCACCAAAAACTGGTGGAAGAAACACCCTCCCCATTTATGACTGAAGAGTTGCGTGATGCTATGGGTGCTGCTGCTATTAAAGCCGCTAAAGCGGTGAATTATGAAGGTGTTGGCACTGTAGAGTTTCTCGTAGATAAGCACCGCAATTTTTATTTTATGGAAATGAACACACGTATACAGGTAGAACATCCCATTACGGAAGAGGTAATTGACTATGACCTGATACGTGAACAAATATTAGTAGCTGCCGGTGTTCCTATTTCAGGAAAGAATTATTTTCCTCAGCTGCACGCTATTGAATGTCGGATCAATGCTGAAGATCCTTTTAATGGTTTCCGTCCTTCACCTGGTAAAATCATCAACTTACATACTCCCGGAGGACATGGAGTTCGTGTAGATTCTCATATTTATGCAGGTTATACCATTCCGCCCAATTACGACAGTATGATAGCAAAACTGATAACTGTAGCACAAACACGTGAAGAGGCTATAGCAAAAATGCACCGTGCATTAAGTGAATATGTAATTGAAGGTGTAAAAACAACTATTCCTTTTCACCTGAAATTAATGAAAGATGAAAATTTCATTAAAGGAAATTATACTACTAAATTTTTGGAAGGGTTTGATTTGACGGAATAGAAATTTTTGTATTTCTGTCATATTGAAAGACAGAAATTATTGGACAGTTTGCTCCCAATAAATTAATTTCTTTTTATTAAATCCATTCCGCATGTTTTACATTTCCCTGGTTTATCAGACTGGTATCCTTCACACTTCATAGGACATTCATAGACATCTTTACCGTCAGGATTTAAACAGACTTCAGTTTTTGTGGCAAAGAACCTATAGGATAAGCCTACAGTAAAAAAAGTTTGCGTTTTCATTTGTGTTCCGTTTACATATTCATACAATGGAAATTCTTTCACTGCAAATACCGTAACTCCTTTGTAAGTATAGCTTATCTGTGGTACAAGCGATACTTTTTTACTACCTGTTGAACTAACATAAATATTATACAATGCCACCATGTCAATATTTTCATTGTGCCGCATACTATCAATCCACTCGCCTTTTAACTGAAGCATCAGGCTGAGCTTTTTGAAAAATGTTCTTTCTGCAAACACTCCTACATTTGCATAATCTCCGTATTTATAGCCAAGTGGGGTCCACCCTTTTCTAATATAAGTTCCATTAGTGAATAATTTAAAATTCTTCTTTGGAAATCCGCGCAGAAAAAATGCGTAAAAAATAAAATCCTGTGAACCATTTGTTGGCTGAACAGTTGGGGGCATAATTGCGTATATATCCTGCCCGGTATAGGGGTTGTGAAATACAACCGATGAATCATTGTATTTTCCTATAGGGAATTTATATCCAAGACCTAAAGTAAGTTCAATGCGTCTTAAAGAATCAGATCGGTTATAAACATTATACTTGGGAAATACAATTATGTCGGCAAAACCTTTTGAAGAAAAACTATCAATAGGAATCCCGGTTAAACTATCACGTTTACCAATCTGTGTTTTATTGATGTAATATCCTCCTTCAACTGAAAAGCTAAAATTTTTTGCAAGCCCGTAACCAACTTTCCCATAGATATATTTACTATTGAAGTTATCAAAAAACGGAACCGCGCTTTTGTCTTTTGCGAGGAATTTTTTGCTGTTTATATATTGAAAATTTGAAGAAAGCTCTACTTGTTTTTGTGCAAGGACGCCTTGTAATGCACCTCCGGCAATAGGGTTTCCTCCTCCACCGGAACAGCAACCTTGTCCATAAATTTTAGCAACAAAAAAAAGAATAAGGAGAGAAACAGGGATTATGCGCATTGTATGTTTCAGAGCTTCAGAATACAATTTACTAATTTATAAAAGGATTAAGCAAAAATTTATCGTACAACACAAAACCTGGTTGTCTGGCTTCCTTTATCTCCTGCTGTCAGTCTTGTAAAATATATTCCGGCAGGATATGAATCCAGATTTAGTACATATTCCTGGTTACCGGCTGCCTGATTATTCAATAGTTGTGTAAAAACATTTTTTCCAAGTAAATCTAATATTTCAATTTTTACATCCGCAGGTTTAACTAGTGTATAATTTAGTCTTGCATCCGTTGCAACCGGATTAGGAAAAACAGTTAACCCTAAATTCAAATCATTGTTTTCAATTACACTGGTATTTGCATTTAATGCTTTATCAATTGCTGTTTGTAATACCGAAGCAGAAGGCGTTCCATTGTAGTTATAAAAAACTTCATGGTTATATCCTCCAACTACTATTGTTTTTGGCATACCGACCGAACCATAATCGGCCATCTTAATAAGATTCCCAATATTATCAAAAACGGCATTAGCAGTAATACTATTTGTATTTGCCCAGCTATTCAGGGTATTGCATGGGGTATCTCCGCTATCATCTACCAAATAAAATTTAACATTAGGATTACCTGTATTCAATACAGTACTTGAAGCAACAGAAGCACCAGGAATACAGGCAGTACAAGGCATTACCCATGTAATTACAATAGCTTTCCCACCATTAAGTTCAGAGAAAAAATTATGTGGATTGCCGGCACAATCAGTTGCGGTAAAATCAACAGCAGCATTTTGAGAGAAGCCGGGGTTTATTAATGAAACTACAAAAAGAGCGGACAATAATGCTTTCATGCGTTTATAATTTATTTTTAATAGCTCGCATGGCTTTCACACCAACCGGCTCAAACAGCCACCGGCTGTTTGCCCTGTACCCGGGACGAGATTCGAACTCGTACGTCTTGCGACATACGCCCCTCAAGCGTACATGTCTACCAATTTCATCACCCGGGCATTAATGCAAAGTTAATTGTATTTTCAGTATTTTAAAGAGTTTATAAATATAATTTTAACCCATTCAGACTATCTTATATGCTCCAATGCATCAGCCACAAGTATTACCGGTTTCTTACATGTTTTATCAGAACATACATAAATAGTGGTTTGACCATTAATCAATCTGTTTTTTAGTAATGGCAATACACTTTCAGTTGTATTTCCTGCAAATACTGAATTTGGAAGGTAGTGTTTATTAAATTCTTTACGTTTTTGCATGGCCTGGCTACCCATGATTGCTATTTCATAAAATGGTTGCGTAAAATAGAGCAATAGAATTGCCCAGTTACTATACCCGGCTCCATAATTTACAATTTCATCTAACATATTATTCAGCATCCTCCGGCTCATTTCTATGTATTCATCCTGTTCAAGATGATGTCCTAAAATAAAAAGTGATTTAGCAATACTTGAGTTTGAAGCAGGAATAACATTATCTGACAATTCCATTTTGCGGCTAATCAAAGCGTTATCTTCATCAGAGGTAAAATAAAACATGCCACTTTTTTTGTCATAAAAATGCTGAATACAATAGTTCATTAGTTTATGTGCAACATTCAGATATTTCTCTTGAAAAGTGGCTTCATAGAGAGTAATTAATGCTTCAATGGTAAAGCTGTAATCTTCTAAATAACCATTTATACGCCTCACCCCTCCTTCATTTTTCGCAGGGCTTTGGTGAATAACTTCGGCTCCGCTCAGGGCCGGCTGCTCTTCTCCTCTGGAAGAGGAGAAAATTGAAGAAATATGGTTCAGCCCACCATCATGCCGCAATTGTTTATCGAATATAAAAGCTGCATTCTTTATCGCAGCATCTAAGAATCGCTGCTCATCAAACACATTATAAGCATCTACGTATGCTTTTAGCATCAGGGCATTCCAGGATGTTATTATTTTATTATCCAAACCCGGGCGCACTCGTTGTTCACGAATTTTCAGCAGTTGCTGCTTCATTTTATTAATAGCTGATTGGAGCTGCTTTAGTGTCAGGTTGTATTTTAAAGCAACAGCCTCATCACTTTCTTTGCGCAATAAGATATAATTATTATGTTCCCATAAGCCGGATTCATTTACATTGAAATAGTCGGCAAACAAATCAAAATCAGCTTTTAGAACAGATTGCAATTCCTCTTTTCTCCAAACATAATATTTACCCTCCTCACCTTCAGAATCTGCATCTAAAGCGGAATAGAACGCCCCTTCAGCAGATGTTAACTCCCTCTCAACAAATGCCAGTGTTTCATATACAACCTGCTTATACAGTGGCATCTGAGTGGCTTGAAATGCCTCACTATACAACATTACAAGCTGTGCATTATCATACAGCATTTTTTCAAAATGAGGAACTTTCCAATAACTGTCAACCGAATAACGGGAAAAACCACCACCAATCTGATCGTAGATTCCGCCAAAAGCCATCTTATGTATAGTAAGATGAACATGCTGCAATACTTCTTCCCTACTCTTTTGTGTTATATTATCTGAAAAGGCATAACGTAATAAAAATTGATAATTATTTGGAAGAGGAAATTTAGGTGCCTTATCAGATCCGCCTTCAGCATTGTCGAAACGCGCTCTCCATTTTTGATACATTTGATGAAGCATTTCTGCTGAATATTTTTCCTGTTGTTCATTTACCTTTACCAACTCTGCTAACCTTATTCCTTCTGTAAGCTGTGCAGCGTATTCCAACATTCTTTCCCGTTCATTACGATACAGGTCGATAAGGTTAAGTAATACATTTTTCCATTGTTGTTTTTGAAAATAGGTGCCACCATAAACCGGGCGACCATCCGGCAAAGTAAAGCAATTGAGCGGCCAGCCTCCATGTGCGGTCATAAGCTGAACAGCGAGCATATATACCTGGTCAATATCCGGGCGTTCCTCTCTGTCTACTTTAATACAAATAAAATGAGTATTCATAATTTCTGCCAGATCTTCATTTTCGAAACTTTCATGCTCCATCACATGACACCAATGGCAGGCAGAGTAGCCAATACTTACCAATATCATTTTATCTTCCTGCTTTGCTTTTTCCAGTGCTTCATCATTCCATGCATACCAGTTTACAGGATTATGGGCATGTTGCAGCAGATAAGGGCTTGTTTCGTAAACAAGCGAATTAGTATATTTATATAAAGTTGTTGCCATTTTTACCGTAAAGATAAAATATCAATAAGAATGGTATAAAAATTTCATACCTTAATCTTCTTTAGGCGGGTTATTATTTTGCTATACAATAGGAAGTATGTAAGATAGACGCGTTCTACCTATTTTAGTATATTTGAAAAACATATCCAGCAATATATGTTGCATACATTACTTAAACAACGTAATCCTTATTATTCAATTTTGTCAGGCAATGGACAAAAAAAGTTTGAATACCGTTTGCTGGAGTTCATGCGTTCCAAAACATTTATAGGCCGCCAAAATCTTGTTGTAACAGATGAAATGCGTATTCTTATTTCTGCAACTGCTATACAATTAACTTTTGGGCTTGAAGATTTTACTTTCTCTAATTTACATACTATAAATATATTTCCAGGCGTATTTCATTCTAAATTATTTAATGCTTCTTTTAAAGGATTAACAAGCAGAAGTGGTGTGTTATCGCTATCATGGGATGATTTTAAACAAGGTTACAGAAATGAAACGGACAAACTCAATCTGGGTCTTCATGAAATGGCACATGTCCTGCAGATTGATTTAAACGACAAGAAGAGGTATAATAATCATTTTTCAAACTATTTAATAAAATGGAAAAGAGGAGCAATAAATGATTTTTATGGACTAAAAAACGGCCGTGTTCCTTTTATGAGAAGCTATGGCAGCAGCAATTTATATGAATTTTTTGCTGTTTGTGTGGAACATTTTTTTGAAATGCCGGAAGAGTTTAAAAAACAATTACCTGACCTATATGCACATACTGTATTTCTTCTGAACCAAGACCCTACAAACAGAAGTGAGGATTATCATATAAAAAACAACTACAACTATTTTAGCGTTCCTACAGATGGAATCAAGCTAATTATGGATGGTACGGAGAATTTTAATGGAAATGAATCCGAAACCGGGGAAGGAAAAGTGCAACGGTATATAAGACACAAAGGCATTTATGTAGCAATGGCAATAACAGTATGTGGCTTTATTGGCATACCTGTTCTTTTTTGGTTTGCATCAGTTACCATAATAGGTGTTGGCACCCTATTAATTTTATTGTTCGGTTGTGGAGCTCTTGGTTTATTGCAATGGAATTATGTAAAAGAATATCTTGATATGGCTTATCATCAGTTTGCTATGTACGCATTTGTTGGTTTTGGAATATGTTTTTTGAATCTTTTATTATTATTAAACTATACAATCAATATAGGAAGTTATTCAAAAACATATCTTATTACCAGAAAAGGATATTATAATGAATTAAGTGTTATAGATAATAAGGCTAACAGTGCTTTAGAAAGAAATCTGAATACATATGCTCAAGAGCATATGTTTGAAACATTGTCGGCAGAAAAAGTTACTATTACTTTTGATACCGGATTACTTGGCTTTGATAAAATACGTGAATGTAAATTCTATTAGCTCCCGTTAAATACCTCCAAGATAGCTATAATCCTGAACTACAGTGCTTAAAAATTGCACATGTGGTAAATTAGCCGCAACACCCATTGTTTCTTTAGTTTTTGCAGCAAGTTTTTCTAATGCCTCATAATTGTTTGATCGTATGCATACCTGCGTTACCTCTTTAATAATAGCTATGTCATTATCTGTAAGCTTTGACACTTGCGGAAAAACTAAGGTATAATTTGCTTTTACTTTGTTCAGAATAGTATCACTTAACTGAATCTTTTGTTTTATTTTGATAACTGTTGTTCCGGCAGCCATATCACCAACCCGTTGTCCTTTCCCGTTTATCAATATTGCAATAAGGGCAATGGCCCCACCAAACAAACGTGTATCAATTATGCGCAACAGCCAGCGAAGCAAATAAGCGCCAAAATTAGCCTGAGTGCCATCTAACTTCACTACCTTTATTTTCATTATCATTTTTCCAAATGATTTGCCTTGAAAAAAAATTTCGCAAATAAGATCATAAAGGAAAACAGGAAGTGCAAGCAATGATACTAATGCAAAGCTATTAAATAATACCCATTTTGTAATTCCTGCAATTATTAATAAGAGAAAAATATAAGCCAGAAAAAATAAATAATCCAATAGTGTTGCAAGAATACGATCGCCAATACTGGCTACTTCATATTCAATATCTACATTCTGAGTGGTTTGTATCCGGATATTATCCATATTTAATAATCAGTGATTAGAGCTCAGTATCAGAAGGAAGGAATGTTAAATTTCTATCAAAAATTTTGTGTTTCTATGCCACAGATTACATCGTTCTAAGTTATTTTTCTAAAAATAAACTTTTTACAACTATGGTCAAAACTATTTTATATTTTTAATAAATTTACCAACGAACAACCACTAAAATTGTGAAAGAAATCACTTTTCTAAATCAGAATGCTGATAAATGGCAGCAGTTTGAATCACTTATTTCTACTAAAGGTAATTCTGATCCTGATTTGATGGCAGAACTGTTTATACAGATTACAGATGATTTATCATATTCAAAAACTAACTATCCAAAATCTAAAACTACCAAATACCTCAATTCTATTGCTGCCCGGGTTCATCAGGAAATCTATAAAAATAAAAAAGAGAAAAGCGGACGTATCATTAGTTTCTGGAAATATGAACTACCTTCCATTTTTAAAAACTCACACAAGCAGCTTTTATACTCTTTTCTGATATTTGTTATATCTATGTTAATTGGAATTGTTTCCGCAGCAAATGATGATACTTTTGTCCGGCTCATACTTGGTGACAGTTATGTAAATATGACTTTAGAAAATATTGATAAAGGTGATCCAATGGCTGTTTATAAAAGTATGAATGAAATTGATATGTTTTTTGGAATTACGCTTAACAATATAAGAGTTGCCTTTGTATGTTTTGCACTTGGGTTATTGTTCTCATTCGGAACCGGAGCAATGCTTTTTTATAATGGTATAATGTTGGGAGCATTTCAATATTTCTTTTATATAAAAGGATTATTATTTCCGTCCATATTAGTTATATGGATACATGGAACATTAGAAATATCGGCAATTATTATTGCAGGTTGTGCAGGCCTTGTAATGGGTAACAGCATCCTATTTCCAGAAACTTATTCAAGAGGGGTTTCCTTTATTAAAGGAGCCAAACAAGGGGTAAAAATCATTATTGGGCTGATTCCTGTATTTATAGTTGCAGGCTTTCTCGAAAGCTTTATTACCCGCTATTCACAAATGCCCATGTGGTTAAGTGTGTCAATTATAGCATGTTCGCTCTCATTTATTATTTGGTATTTTATTATTTATCCTATACAATTGAATAAAAGAAATGGCAGTTGGCAATTAATTGGTAATTGGGGAAGGGAAAATTAAAAATAGAAAATGGGGATGGCAAATGAAATATTAATATATAACAAATAATTATAAAAAAGAATGACTAACCAGGAAAAAATCAATTTTCGCCAGATTCGTGATTTTGGTGAAACTTTTAATGTATCAGTAAAATTTATCAAACAAAATTTTAAACTTTTTTTCTTTTCAATTATTTCAATTGCCGGGCCATTTATACTAATTAGTGCCATAGCCGGAGCATTCTACCAATCCAACTCAATGGGTGCATTTTCCATAGCACGTATGGGGCAGGAAACTTTTTTTGAGCAATATGGTATATTCTTTTTAATTTTTCTTTTATCAAGCGTTCTTTCCAATTTAATGCTTATAGGCACCACATTTTCCTATATGATTAATTACATGGAAAAAGGACCTGGCAATTTTACTATAGCTGACGTAAGCAGCCTGTTAATTAAAAATGGCCTCCGAATTTTTCTTACTTTTTTGTTCCTTATACTACTTTTGGCTCTTATTATAGGCGTTATAGCAGGTATTGTTGCTGCACTTGCTTTTAGCAAAGTTCAGGTGCTAATTGTTTTGTTTGTTTTGTTATTAATCTTTGGTCTTATCATTGTCATGCCGCCTCTTTTCTGGCAGTTATCGTCAATATATCTGATAGTAATGCAGGAAGGAAAAGGCATATTTGCATCTTTCGTTCGTACATTTAAAGTAATGCGGGGTAATTTCTGGTGGACATGGGTAATTATGATTTGTACCATCCTTACTATAGGAATAGCATCTCTGGTATTTACATTACCTCAGCTTATATATCAAATGGTGATTATGTTCAGCCATCTAAAACCAGATGCAGTTGATGAAGGTACTTCGATTCCCTTTATAATTGTTGCCAGCGTATGTACTTTCTTTAGCACTATACTTTATTCTGTTTTATATATTATCTGTGGTTTCCATTATTATAGCCTTGCAGAACAAAAAGATGGTACCGGCCTTATAGAACGCATCAATGAAATAGGCAACACCCCAAACACAAATGCAGAACAATATTATTAAAATATATCTTTCCTTTATATTCTTCTTGTTTGGTTTGTTCCATAGTTTAACAATCTACAGCGCTTGTGATTCTTTGAAAACAACTAAAACTGTTGCATCTGATTCATCCAGGATTGAAATACGCGAGCCTGCTGCTGAAAAACAAAAAGAACTGTTAAATAATCCTGAATACAAATATGACCGGGTTGGGCCAGCACCCAAAACTCCCTGGCAACGTTTTAAGGAATGGTTATCCAGAAAAATACAAGAGTTGTTCAGCAGCAAAGGGGGGGAGATTAGTTTAACTATTTTAAAATATGCACTTATTATTGCGGCTATAGTATTGATTGTTTTCTTACTGCTAAAAAACAATATTCGTTCTCTGTTTTATGGGAAAAGTGCTAGGGTAGCAATTGATTTTAAAGAGTTTGAAGAAGACATTCATACTATAAATTTCGATGAATTGATTGCAATTGCACTTTCTGAAAAAGATTTTAGAAGGGCTGTGCGTCTGCATTTTTTAAAACTTCTTAAAGAGCTTACCACTAAAAATCTTATTGCCTGGAAGATTGATAAAACAAATAAGGATTATCACATTGAGCTTTTAAATACCCAATACAGCAGCTCTTTCAAAGAATTAGCATTCTTATATGAGTATATATGGTATGGTGATTTTCAATTAGATGAAGATAATTTCAGAATTACTATTGAAAAATTTAAGTCATTCACAATATAGATGTTTAAGGAAAACAAGAAATATATTATTGTTTTAGCAGTATGTTTTACTGCCCTTATTCTATTGCAATTATATAGCCCTAAACCGATTAACTGGTCGCTATCCTATATTAAAAGTGCAAAAATTCCTTATGGTACCTCTGCCCTGTATAAAATGTTAACAGAAATTTTTCCGGGTCAAAACATCACAGAGGCAGGGCTACCTGCTTATAACACGCTGAAGGCTACAAATTATAATAACTACAATTATATCATTATCAATACTGTTTGTGAACCTGACACATTGGATACAAGAGAATTGTTACGATTTGCAGCACGCGGTAATAATGTATTTATTGCTGCTAACTATTTCGGTGGAAAATTAGCCGATACACTAAAACTTAAAACGGACAATTATATTGATTTATCTACTATTTCTAAATATAAGAATGATTCCACAACATTATCAGATGTATATAAAACACAAGATACTGTAAAAACGAACTTTACAAATCCACAACTAAGACAGTCCGGTTATTATATCTATAATAAAGGGTTTGATGGCACCTATTTAAGTTCATTTGATACAATAAAAAGCGATGTGCTGGGAAAAAATTTAAACGATAAAATAAATTTTATTAAAATAAATGTTGGCAAGGGGCATATCTTTATAAATACACTTCCCGAAGCATTTAGCAACTATCACTTTGTAGGTACTAATTATACTTATGTTTATAAAGCATTATCCTATTTGCCCAACCAGTCAACTATATGGGATGAATATTACAAAGCCGGGAATGATAAAAGCGGTAGCCCCTTACGTGTTATTTTTAACAATCCTTTATTATTAAAAGCATACTACCTGTTGATTATATCGCTGATTCTGTTTATGATTTTTGGCGCTAAACGCAAACAGCGTATTATTCCTGTTGTGGAACCATATAAAAATACTACGCTACAGTTTATAGATATTGTTGGAACATTATACTATCAAACAGGTAATCATAAAAATATAGCAGATAAAAAAATCAGCTATTTCTTAGAATACATACGAACATCTTTTCAGGTAAAAACTATCATTTATGATGAGGCTTTTATTACAAAAATTGCCAATTTATCTGGCATAGAATATCAACAGATTCACAACTTATTTTATTATTTTACAGATTTAAGTATCAAACAAACAATTACCGAAGAAGAACTATTGAAATTAAATGCAATGATTGAAAACTTTCATAAACAAAGTAAAAGATGAGACAGCACTTGGCAGTTGGGAAAGTTACAATTAGCAATTGATAGTTAAAAAATAAAACAATTAAACCATTCGTAAATTTGTAAATTCAAAAAATTCGTATTCGTATTATGGAAGAACAACTGTTTCAAAACCGGCTTGACTTAAGCAACTTACAGCAAGCTGTGGGAAATGTAAAAAAGGAAATTAATAAAATAATTATCGGACAGAATGAAATGATTGAGCTTCTCATTGCTGCTGTCCTGGCTGACGGACATGTGCTTATTGAGGGTGTTCCCGGAGTTGCAAAAACACTGGCAGCCAAACTTCTTTCAAAAACAATGTCAGTAGATTTTTCAAGGATACAGTTTACTCCTGACCTGATGCCTTCAGATATTATTGGTACCAGCATTTTTAATTTAAAAACATCCGAATTTGAATTTAAAAAAGGACCTTTATTTTCTAATATAA
The DNA here is from genome assembly GCA_023251835.1 of Bacteroidota bacterium. Classification (GTDB taxonomy): domain Bacteria; phylum Bacteroidota; class Bacteroidia; order 2-12-FULL-35-15; family 2-12-FULL-35-15; genus 2-12-FULL-35-15. The sequence continues at coordinate 23,196 of JAHEXZ010000075.1, forward strand.
TATTAATTGATGAGATAAACCGTGCCCCAGCAAAAACACAATCTGCCTTGTTTGAAGCAATGGAAGAACGCCAGATTACGGCAGATGGTAAAACATATATCTTATCTGCCCCGTTTATTGTATTAGCTACCCAAAATCCTATTGAACATGAAGGTACCTACCGTTTACCGGAAGCACAGCTCGATCGTTTTATTTTTAAAATTGAAGTTAACTATCCTTCCTTAGAAGAAGAAACAAAAATTCTGTCGGACTTTCATGCAAGAAAAAATGCTGTGGATATAAGCAAAATACAAACTATAATAAATGCTACCGATGTAAAAAACTTCCGTGCAAAAGTCAGTACATTGCACATTGATGATAACCTGATTGCATATATTGCCAAAATTGTAAATCATACTCGTAACAATGCCTCTTTATATCTTGGTGCATCACCAAGAGCTTCGCTGGCAATGCTTTCTACATCGAAGGCTATTGCTGCTATTCGTGGGCGCGACTTTGTATTGCCTGATGATATAACGTTTACAGCACCTCATGTATTAAAGCACAGGGTGATACTAACACCTGAAAAGGAGATGGAAGGTATTTCCACCAACGATATTATAAAACAAATTGTTGAGCAAATTGAAATACCAAGATAGTTCGGAGCCGGGAGTCGGGAGTTCGGAGTTTAATGTGCCTTCTTTCACTACCATAGAGAAGAAAAATTTCTTCTTAAAATCTGTTTATTTTACTAACCTGCTATATTATATAATAGCCGGTGAAGCGGTGCTGCTTGTTATCAGCTTTTTCTATTCTTTTTTTATACCCTTTTCTGAGT
>JAHEXZ010000131.1 GCA_023251835.1 Bacteroidota bacterium
ACCGGTGGAACCAGTGCTGCCTGTTGAGCCTGTATTACCTGTGGAACCGGTACTTCCTGTAGAACCTGTGGAGCCGGTATCACCGGTTGAACCAGTGCTACCTGTTGATCCTGTAGAACCCGTGCTGCCTGTTGAGCCTGTATTACCTGTGGAACCTGTCGCTCCAGTATCGCCCGTGGAACCGGTACTTCCAGTATAACCAGTAGAACCAGTGCTTCCGGTTGAGCCTGTTGAACCAGTGTTTCCGGTTGAACCAGTGCTACCTGTTGAACCGGTGCTTCCCGTTGAGCCGGTTGAACCAGTGCTTCCGGTTGAGCCGGTAGAACCTGTGGAACCTGTACTTCCGGTTGAGCCTGTAGAACCAGTAGAACCTGTGGAACCAGTATCGCCTGTGGAACCGGTACTTCCTGTAGAACCTGTGGAGCCAGTATCGCCTGTGGAACCGGTACTTCCTGTAGAACCTGTGGAGCCGGTATCACCGGTTGAACCAGTGCTACCTGCTGATCCTGTAGAACCTGTGCTTCCGGTTGAGCCGGTATTACCGGTGGAACCTGTCGCTCCAGTATCGCCCGTGGAACCGGTACTGCCAGTATAACCGATGGAACCAGTGCTGCCTGTTGAGCCTGTATTACCTGTGGAACCGGCACTTCCAGTATAACCAGTAGAACCAGTAGAACCAGTAGAACCAGTATTGCCAGTATCGCCTGTTGTACCGGTGGAGCCGGTGCTGCCCGTATCACCTATTGTACCGGTGGAGCCGGTGCTGCCCATATCACCAGTTGTACCAGTATTGCCGGTATCACCTGTTGTGCCAGTTGTACCAGTTGAACCAGTTGAACCAGTTGAACCAATATTGCCAGTATCACCTGTTGTACCGGTGGAGCCTGTATTGCCGGTATCACCTGTTGTGCCAGAAGCGCCAGTGACCCCAGTAAGACCTGCTACACCGGGCACACCAGCATTCAATGCATAAGTAGCCGTATCTGATCTTGCAGCATAAAATGAATACGGGACGGCCATAAATGGCTGAATATTCATTAACTTAAACTCACCACTGTTGTTTATATCAATTTCAACTTTTAAAAACTGATTTGCGGCTGACCAAGGAATATCAACAAGAGCCTGATATTGACCCAAAGAAGTAACATTACCATCGCCAATAATCAGGGTAAAAAGACCATACTGATCAGTTGTTGCAGAATGTGTTTCCTGATAGATAACAGGGCCTGTTGCACTGCTACTAAGGATCGAAAAACGTACTCCAATGGTTTTATCCGCAATTGGGAGTCCATCTATATTCATTCCTGCAAGGTCTTTTCCATTTTCATCAATTGCTACTGCCTGGTAATAAATTCCACGTAACTGTGCCAGCCCAACCTGTGTAAAGGTCAGAATTGTTATCGCCAGCAGCAGAATGTGTTTATACTTCCTATTCATCTATTGATGATTATTTTAGCATTCTAGGTTGATTAAGCTTTGAAATTTTTGTAATATTAAATGAAACTCCCAAATTTAAAGAGGAAGCGTAGTTGTATAATCTTTCCTTTTGTGCAGGTTCAATATTATAGAGTCCTCTGATGTAATTATATTCAGCGTAAAGAGACACATAATTTGATAGAATAATATTTAGGCCACCAGTAATGTATACGCCAATGTCAGAACTTTTTATTGATTTATTTGATTTAATATCATAACTATCTGAATTTATTGTTTGGCTGGCATTCAAGAGATAGGCGTAATAAGGGGAAAGTGAAAAATATGGCCGTAATCTCCATTTAATAAATTTATACCCAATACCAGCTTTGACATCTAAGTATTGCAAGTTCCAATTGTATGTGATCTTATTAAATGTAAGACCAGAGCCAGCTTTACGCATTCCGATATTCGCACGAACAAATAGGCCTGTTGAATTTATGTGCTGAATACCAAAACTATACGCATTGCTAACCCTATAGGTATATGTTTTATCTTTGACCCCTTTACTATCAATATAGCTAAAGCTGGAAAAAACCTGTGAGAATTCAATATTTGCATTGTTGACCTGAGCAAGACCTTTAATGCAAAAGCAAAAAGTAAATAGAGTAAAAAAAACGTAAAGTTTAAACATTAAGCAAAATTAAATTAGTATTTTAGAGTGGTCAGTCGTAAACTACTCAGTATTTGTCCGAAATTTAAACAATTTAATCGAAATAACTTACATAAAAATGCGAATTAAGAGTTGAATTTATGAATTCCTTGTGGGCTGTCACCCTGAGCCAGTCGAAGGGTGTGCGAAGGCCGCCCACATGCTTCACTTCGGCAAAAGCTCAGTGCAGGCTCGCTCTGCATGACCATCGCTCAGGTAAAATATTTCAATTCTTAATTCGCATTAAAATGTTTAAACCACTTTCATATTTCGACAATTGAGCATAAATTATCGGTATTAAAACATTTTTTAAAAAAAAGGTTTAAAAAAATATTTATTCCAGGTAATAATCAGCAAGAGCAATAACTTCGGTAAGTTTATTTACCGAAGTTTGATTCAGGCAAGTGTCGATTGCAGACACTACTTCAGCAGAAGTTATTTGAGCATTATTGTCAAGATCAAACAATTTGAAACGTTCTGGCAAAGACTTAGTCAGAACCGCTTTGGTTTCGTTTAAATTATTTGTTGTAATGTATTGTTTTTTCTGAGTGATCTCTTTAATTTGTTCACTTTTCAAGTCGACATTCAAAACTTTCAACTCAGTTCTCCTATTCAACTGCCTACCTTGCCTTGTTTTATTCGAAGCAACAGGTTGAGTAAAACCATAGCCTTTATATACCAACTTTTTAGGATCAACTCCCCGGGCAACCAGGTATTCCATAACAACCTTTGCTCGTTCTTCAGAAAGTCCCTGATTGTGCTCAGCCGAACTAGTATTATCCGTATGTCCAGAAATTTCAATAGTAAGAGATTCGACAGATTTCATCAGTTTAAGAATATGTTCCAATGTAAAAAACGATTGTGCACGCAATTTCGATTTTGTGTAGTCAAACAAAATATTATCAAGCACAATTTTTTTTCCCTCAAGCATTTGTTCCATTGTAATATCTTTCAAATCAATTTTGATATTAGCTGCGGGTACGTTTACGGAAATTGATTTAAACAAATAACAATTTTTACTAAGTATAAGCCTGTAATTTCCTTGAGGAAGAACGATTCCAAATGTTCCTGTTGATATAGTATTTGTATAATTACCTACTTCCTGTTTTGTATCATTGTTTATGATTTCTATCTGAACTTTAACAGGATTTCCATTTTCATCAATAACGCGCCCGTAAACATTCGTGTTAACATTGGAATCTGTATATTTTGTCTCTGATTTGTTATCGTATAAGTTATCCAAAAGTTTCCTCAGGTAGTCTTTTGCTTCCTTTGATTGTGGGTCATATAAATTATTTAGCATTCTTCCCATGTATTCTTTTGACTCTATAAGTTCTTTTCCATCAGGTGATTTTATGCTGTAATCTACAACTATATTTTTATTTTGCAGAGTTTCACTATTTATTATTTGCGCTATTTCGGTATTCGCAATTTGTGCAGTTTGTGAGGTTGTATCCGTTGCTTTGTCTGTTTGTATAGTTTGCGCTATAGTAGTTGCTGTATCTTTCATCCTGGTGTTTGCATGTGTATTTAGAATACTGTCAGTAGTTAATTGATTTGAAACTTGATTTTCAATGGGTATAGTGATTTTATTGTGCCTATCAGCAACGCTACTGTCGGCAGTAAGTTTATTGGAAATCTGATCCTCAGGAAGTATACTGTTTTCAATTTTTTCATTAATAAGCTGAATAGCCGTTTTTACAGAGTCTTTTGTGAATCTGCTTAAAAGTTGAGCTGAAGCCGTTTGTATGTTATCAGCTTCCTTTTCGGTCGATGGCATATCGGCAGGTATATTGAAATTTCTGGTATCAAAATTCGGTAGGATACTGGTTATAAGTGTGTCGTTTGATTTTATACTTTGTGCAAGAAAATCAACCGTTTTATAGACATCCATTATAAAGTCCTTAACAATTTCTTTATATCCTGTTAAACTTAAATTATCAATATAATAATTGGTTTCATTAAATCCACTAGTTATTACTTTCAGTTCAAATTTTTTTCCTTCGGGGAGTACTATTAGATATTTGCCTGTAGCACTGTTTGAATAGTAATTATTATATTTTTCATTTGTAGATTTATCTGTTACTTCAATCCTCGCCTCTATTGGATCTCCCTGTTTATCAAGCACACGTCCTTTCAGCAAGAGTAAGTCTGCTTTAATGATTTCTTCATTAAAAATTACCTGATAAAGATCTTTTCTGCCCCATCCGCCAAAGTGGATAGTAGAATAGTAACCCACTCTGCCGTTCGCTTCCATAGTAAAATAAAGATCATCTTCGGGAGTGTTAATTGGAACACCAATATTTTGGGGTATTTCCCATGTTTGAGTAAGATCACTAAAAGCAGACATAAATATGTCGTATCCTCCCAATGCCCCGTGGCCATCGGAGTGTCCATCGGAACTAAAGAACAGTACTTTTCCACCCTGGTGAATAAAAATAGCATCTTCATCTGCTGAAGTATTTACAGGGGGGCCGAGATTTATAGCTTCGCCCCATCTACCGGCAGTATCTTTTTTAGAATACCATACGTCAAGGCCACCATACCCACCTTTTCGGTCGCTGATAAAGTAAATTGTTTTTTCATCAGGTGAAAAGCAGGCCGAAAGCTCTTTGTCCATAGTATTTATAGGTTCTCCAAGACTTTCCGGTTCTGTCCATTCATAACCAATAAGTCTCGACTGATATATATCACCATTGGTATTTATATCGTCTCTGTATATCAGCATTCGCTGGCCATCATTTGACAGATAAACTGCGGAATTATTTTGGCCAAGAGCATTGATCGTTTTTGAAAAAGGAATACCACCTAACCAGTCTTTCTTTAGGGTATCATAAACAGCTCTATAAATGCGGTCTTTCGCGTGTTTCGTATTTTTGTTCAGGTGAGGCCTTCGAGAAGTATAGATCAATACAGCACCATCAGCAGACACTGTTGGTGCATAATCAATAAAGGAAGAATTTATCTGATCACCCAGATTTCTAATCACAACATTCAATGAATCTATTCCCTGGTAGCCATTTGGCTGCGCGAAAAGCAAGGACATAAAAAAACTAAAAACAATGCTAATACTATATCTCATTTTTTGTGAATGGTGGCGAGCGTTTTATGCTTTTGCAATTTAGTATATTTTTATAAATAATACGCCCTTTTAAACTCAAGTTTCATCATAATTGCATAAAATGAGTTATTTACTGATGTTACGCATTAAAAAATATAGCTGTAATCTTTTAGTAAAATTGTAAAAAGTCTAAGCCCCAGAGGGGCGGAATATTGGTAGTGCAATACCATCCCTTCTTTTTTTAAGCTCCAGCGGATCGGAATATTTCGCTCCGCTGGAGCTTCAGGTTGATAAAGGTATATCCATTCTACCAATATTCCGCCCCTCTGGGGCTTTTACCTGGTAAAGATTTATATTAGCTATTAAAATGAATTTGCGTAACATCAGTTATTTAAACTCACTTTATCAGTAATTCGTTCTATTATATGGTATTAATTATTCACTATTTTTTTAAAAACATACTACCTACCACTCAGAAGCTGTCTAAAATAAATTTTAGACAGCTTCTGAGTTTTTTCTACCTCAATACTTCGGTAACATTTTGTTCGGTTGGGCTGAAGCCCTTGATAATAGACATTTGCCCCGACCTTAAGGTCGGGGCTACTAAAACACCAATAATAATGAGGCTTTAGCCAAAATTATTAAAAAACTACCGAACTATTGTACCTAAAAGAATGTAAATTTTCACAATAAGTACAGTTTTCAAAACAACTTCATTTGGGTTTAAATATAACTGACTGATTTTATGGCAGTTGATTAACATGTTTTGCGGAAGTTATCTTAAAATCTTTACTAAAAGAGTTGTGGAATAAAAAAATATATTATCTTTGCAGTCCGAATATAAAAATAAAAACAGATATACTGCGATGTATTTAACAACAGAAATTAAAAACGAAATATTTAAAAAGCACGGTAAATCAGAAGCTGATACAGGGAATACTGAGGGTCAAATTGCTTTATTTACACATAGAATTGACCATCTTACCGGGCATTTAAAAACAAACCAAAAAGATTTTGTTACACAAAAATCTCTTATCGAATTAGTGTCAAAAAGACGTGGTTTATTGGATTATCTGAAAGCCAATGATATTGAGAGATACCGTGCTATCATTAAAAAACTTGATTTAAGAAAATAATTTTGAAATCGTTGTAAAGTATGTCAAAGAGCACCGTCCAAAATGGGGGTGCTTTTTGTGTATATGCCTCTCCCTAACACCCGAAATAAATTCAGGGCAGGCTCTCTCCTCATGATAGGGAGGCTTATTTTAATAATGAGGAGTGGATTGATGGAGTGCACTAGTAAAATATTAAGATGTTAAAGAAAACAATAAATTAAAAACAAGAATTATGTCACAAACTGGAATTTCACACACATTTGAGTTAACGGATGGTCGCTCAATTACACTTGAAACAGGGAAATTAGCGAAACAAGCAGATGGCTCTGTGGTTTTAAAGATGGGCAACACCATGTTGCTTGCTACTGTAGTTTCTAACAAAGAGGCAAAAGAAGGGATAGATTTTTTACCATTATCAGTAGATTATCAGGAGAAGTTTGCTGCTGCAGGCCGTTTTCCCGGTGGTTTCTTCAAAAGAGAGGCAAGATTATCGGACTATGAAGTATTAATATCCCGATTAGTTGACAGGGCATTGCGTCCACTGTTCCCGGAAGATTATCATGCAGATACACAGGTATTAATTTCACTTATTTCCGGTGATGCACAAACAGCACCAGATGCATTAGCTTGTTTGGCGGCAAGCGCAGCGGTGAGTGTATCAAATATTCCGTTTAACGGGCCTATTTCAGAGGTACGTGTTGGTAAAGTAGAGGGGAAACTGATTCTCAACCCCAGTGTTGAACAGATGGAAAAATCAGCTATAGACATGATTATAGCCGGTTCTGAAAGAGATATAGTAATGGTTGAAGGTGAGATGAAGGAAATATCAGAATCCGAAATGCTTGAAGCGATCAAATTTGCACATGAAGGAGTACGCCTGCAAATAAAAGCTATTAAGGAATTTGTAGCAAAAGTTGAAGCTGTAAAAGGTAAAATTGTTAAGCGTGAGTATTCCCATGAAACAAATGATGAAGAATTAAAGGAGCGTGTTTTTAAAGCTACTTATGATAAAGTTTATGCTGTTGCCAAATCGAAAAATGCGAACAAACAGGCCCGTAGTGAATCTTTTAAAGCTGTCTTAACTGAGTTTTTAAAATCATTACCTGAAGAAGAAAGATCGGAAAAAGAGGCTTTAGTTAAAAAATATTATCATGAAGTAGAATATGTTGCTGTGCGAAGAGTTGTATTGGATGAGCGTATTCGCTTAGACGGGCGTGCAACCGATCAAATCCGTCCGATTTGGAGTGAAGTGAATTATTTACCTTCTGCACATGGTTCCGCGATCTTTACGCGTGGAGAAACGCAATCATTAACAACTGTAACATTAGGAACCAAATTAGATTTACAAACTATAGACAGGGCATTGACGCAAGGAACAAATAATTTTATGCTTCACTATAACTTTCCTGCATTTTCCACTGGTGAGGTAAAGCCAAATCGTGGGCCAGGAAGACGTGAAATTGGCCATGGTAATTTAGCAGAACGTGCTTTAAAGAAAGTATTATCAGCAGAAAACCCTTATACCGTGCGTGTTGTTTCTGATATTTTAGAATCAAACGGTTCTTCATCAATGGCAACTGTTTGTGCAGGCACACTGGCACTGATGGATGCAGGAGTTAAAATATACAAGCCTGTTTCCGGTATAGCGATGGGATTGATTACAGATGATAAGGGAAAATATGCTGTATTATCAGACATTTTGGGTGATGAAGACCACTTGGGAGATATGGATTTTAAAGTATGTGGAACCAGAGAGGGAATCACGGCCTGCCAGATGGATTTAAAAGTACACGGCTTGCCATACGAAGTAATGGCAGAAGCATTGGAACAAGCTAAAAAAGGACGTTTACACATATTGGGAGAGATGGAAAAAACCATTTCTAAACCGCGTGAAGATTACAAATCACACGCACCACGTATTGTTAAAATGACAATTCCTAAGGAATTTATTGGTGCAGTAATTGGGCCCGGAGGAAAAATTATTCAGGAAATGCAGCGTGAAACAGGAGCTACAATTGTTATTGAAGAGATTAATAATTTAGGGCATATTGATATTGTGGCAAATAACGCTGATGCAATCGATGCTGTGTTATCCAAAATTAAAAGTATTGTTGCCCAACCAGAAGTTGGAGAAGTTTATGAAGGCAAAGTAAAGTCAATCATGGCTTTTGGTGCTTTTGTTGAATTCATGGCAGGGAAAGATGGTTTGCTGCATATCTCAGAAATTGAACACCGCAGGCTCGAAAGTATGGAGGGAGTATTAAAGGAAGGCGACAGAGTTCGGGTGAAATTAATAGGAATAGATCCTAAAACAGGAAAATTCAAATTATCACGTAAGGCTTTATTGCCTAAGCCAGAACAGGCACCAACACAGAACTAAAAACCTCACCCCCACCCCTCTCCACAAGAGAGGGGTTTTTTATTAAACATTATTTCCATCAAGATTACCCTTAGCGGAGCTTTCTATTAATCTATTGACGAAGAAAAGGCACTTTCCGGATATTATACTATTAGTGCAGGGGGGATAGTTGTAAAGTAAAACAATCAGATTAATCAGGGTGTTAAAAACTTTTCTCTCTCATAAATGCAAGGTTTTTTAAACAGTTATATTAAAAATTCATGCAGTTTTTTAATATAACAAAGTCAAAAATTT
>JAHEXZ010000076.1 GCA_023251835.1 Bacteroidota bacterium
TTTTTAATCAAGTAACTTTATTTAACCGGGATTTTTCAGTTGATTTAAAAAATCAACTGAAAACAGCTTGTTAAGATTCTCGCTTATAAAGTTATGCTTTATTAATGTGTTATTTTGGATTTCTATTAAAGAATTTTAAAAGTTCATCAGCATATAATTTATTTCCTTTTACATTTAAATGTGAATCAGTTGCGTGAAAATAACATTCGAAATTATCTATTTCATTACAAATAGAAAATATATCTATTATTTCACAATTTGTATATTTTTTCGTCACAACTGCTAACATTTCGTTAAATTTTTTAATACTATCATTTGCTCCCGGACTTTCATCTTCCTGGAACTTATTTACAGGAGCAACATTGATCCATATAAACCTTTCATTGGGTATTTTGCAAACCGTATCAATTGTTTCATACAACTGATCCATTGATGACCAAGGTTTGTTATATATGTATTTAAGGAAAAAACCACGTCTTATTCTGATTATTCTTCGAATAAGCTTGGGTAAAAACTTTTTAGATATTGTATATTTCTGGGATAGGGGGCGGGGGTAACAATCCACAATACCAAGTTGAATAATAAATATAGATGAATCCTGATATTTTTCTAATAATGGTGGAAGTTCTGTAATTTTTCTATAAGAAGCATAATCAATCACTATGTCATATCCACGTTTTTCTAATTCTTTTTTTATCAACTCCGGATACGACTGTTCTTTGGTAACCTCTTCAATATTATTATGAATGCGGGGACCCCCATAACTATCTGCAATAAAAGTAATTTTCATGAATCTAAAATGGTTTTGCAAAATTAAGATTTATTGTTGCCTTATCATAATTATCCTTTAATAGCATTCTTTTATATATTTGTATTTGACAGATACATCGATCAACCATGGGCATCATCGAAAAACAAGCTACCAAAAATGCAATCTATTCATACCTGGGTGCAGGATTGGGGTTTTTAACGGTAATGTGGTCATCCCATCTGTTAAATCCGGATGAAAATGGATTGACCCGTATCCTGCTTTCTATTTCTATACTTTTTTCTTTATTTTTTGGCTTGGGTTTCAATTCGATTACCATACGTTTTTTCCCATATTTCAGAAATAAAGAAAAAGGGCATCATGGTTATTTATTTTATGGCATCACCACTACTATCATTGGCTTTCTAATTTGTTTTCTCTTCTTCATTATTTTTAAAGAGCAAATAATTGAAAATAATAAGGAAAAATCCAAATTATTTGTTGATTATCTCTTTTATCTGATGCCATTGACATTGTTTACGCTGTTCTTTAATTTATTTGATTATTATTTAAGGGCTTGTTATAGTTCTGTTATAGGTTCTTCTTCTAAAGATTTTGTACAACGCATTCTAATAATTGCAGCGTTGTTTCTTTATGCTATTAAAGTGATTGATTTCAGCATATTTGTTTGCCTGTATATAGTTTCGACCTGTGTTCCTACGTTGATTCTTCTATACTATATAATAAAGCTGGATGAATGGCATATCAGACCGGTAAAAGGATTTATTGACAAAAAACTCAGAAATGAAATGATAAAACTGAGCTTATTCTCAATATTATCAGGTAGTACAGGAGTATTGATTTCCAATGTGGATATAATAATGGTTAATCAAAAACTGGGACTGGCACAAACAGGTGTTTACGGAATAGCCTTTTATTTTGGAACCATCATTACTATACCTTCCCGATCATTATTGCGAATTGCAATGAGCGTGGTTTCTGAAGCATTCAAAAAAAATGATTTGGCAGAAATTAACAGCTTATATAAAAAATCATGTAACAACCAACTTGCTATTGGTTTATTGCTGTTTATCGGAATATGGATCAACATAGATAATATCATGGCTTTATTGCCACCCGAATATGCAGAAGGAAAAAATGTAATATTATTTATCAGTGCCGGTTATCTGATTGATATGGGTACCGGTATAAATTACATTATAATGCTTACTTCCAAGCATTATAGATTTGATGGCTACTTTATGTTTATTATTTTACTGATGACAATACTTACCAATTATCTTCTCATCCCTGTTTATGGTATAACCGGCTCCGCAATAGCTACAGCAATTACAATTGCATCTTATAATATCATGCGGTGGTTGTTTTTATATTTTAAATACAAAATGCAACCCTATGATTTTAATATTGTAAAAATAGTTGTAATTGCTGTTATTGCCTTCATTTCAGGATATTTTATACCTCGTGTTCCTTATCTGATAGCAGATATAGCTATAAGAAGCACTATAGCAGGCGGCTTGTTTGTTTTATTAATTTTAAAAACAGAAGCCACTCCTGAAATCAATACTAAAATCAGAAAAAATCTAAAACGATTTTCTATTTATATATAAAATGGGGAATTTTTTCTACAAAACGGGGATTTAATTCCTTATAATAAAAACTCATTATTTCATTATTTCACTATTCCATTTCATATCATTCCATCATTCCTAAACTTTTCCTCCATTCTTCAATCATTCAACTTAGCATCAATGGATAAAGTAGCATGAGGAACCGCCAACAAGCGGCCTTTAGGTATCAGTTTTCCTGTTTTTACACATACGCCATACGTTCCGTTTTCAATTCGTACCAAAGCTATTTTTAATGAATCTATAAACTTTTTCAACCGGCCCGCATTTTGATTAATCTCTTCTCTTAATGTTGTTTCCATAACATAATTTGCATTTAGCCATATGGGGTCCGTATCTCGGGTGCTATTATCATGCATTTGCTCTAACAGACTGGTATACTCTTGCTGTGCGTGAGCAAGTTTATGAAGTATTATTTCCTTAAATTCCTGCAATTCCTGTTTTGAATAGACATTCATATTTTATCCAGTTTAATAGGCTCTTCACAAATCAAATAATTATTCCCAAATAAATATGGGGAATAATTTCCCCAAAAAGGGAATGGTTGTATATTTGTTAGGAGAAATATCTATAATTTATACACTTTTATACACATTATGGGTAAAATATTAATCATAGAAGATGATACAGATATGAGTCTTCTTCTAAAACGATTTTTAATAAAATACGGCTATGAAGTTGATGCTGTTACTAACGGAAAAAATGGAATCGCTTCTTTTTCAGCAAACCAAACCGATTTAGTACTTTGTGATTATCGTCTTGGAGATATGGAAGGCGTTGAAGTTCTGAAAAAAATAAAAGATATTGAACCAACAGTGCCATTTATAATCATGACCGGGTATTCAGATATTCGTACAGCAGTTAATGTCATGAAAATGGGAGCTTTTGAATATCTAACAAAACCTTTGCTGCCCGATGAAACATTACAAATTATAAAACGTGCTCTTGCAAATTCAAACCATTTAGCTAATGTGTTCATGGGTAAAACACCCGATACCCAAGAAATCCCCGAAGCTGGTATTCCAAAACCTAAATATAATAACACTAAAACAGATTATGTTTTCGGAAAAAGTGCTCACTCTAAAGAACTATTGCGGCAGATAGAATTAGTTGCACCCACTAATTATAGTGTTATCATATATGGCGAAAGCGGAGCAGGAAAAGAGGCTGTTGCACAAACTATTCACAAAAAAAGTAAAAGAGCCCGGCAACCATTCATAGCAATGGATTGCGGTGCTATGTCAAAAGAACTTGCAGGCAGCGAACTGTTTGGTCATGAAAAAGGTTCATTTACCGGAGCTTTAACAACAAAAATCGGACACTTTGAACTTGCTAACGGAGGTACTATCTTTCTGGACGAAATTGCCAACCTGCCCTATGATGTTCAGTCTTCATTGTTGCGCGTTGTTCAGGAAAGAAAGGTGAAACGTGTTGGAGGAAACAAAGAAATTCCAATAGATGTAAGAATTATTGTTGCCAGCAATGAAAATTTAAATGATGCATACAAAAGAGGGCGGTTCAGAGAAGATTTGTACCATCGCTTTAATGAATTTCACCTCACCGTTGCCTCTTTACGCGAACGTAAAGAGGACTTACCAATGTATGCCAATTATTTCCTTAATATCGCCAATCAGGAGCTTGAAAAAAATGTTGAAGGTTTTAATCCTGATGTAATGGAGCTTTTCCTTAAATACCCATGGTATGGCAACCTGAGAGAAATGAAAAATGTAGTTCGCAGGGCTGTACTCCTAACAGAAGATACCTCCGTAGAAGCTAAATCATTGCCCTTTGAAATATCTAACTTTACACGTACTACCATGGCAATTGCTGATGATAAACCAGAAGCACCATTGATTGATATTCCGGCTGTTGCTACACCTCCCGAAATTAAGGATGAAAAACCTGATTTAAAATCTGTTGCTCTGGGTGCTGAATATGATTTGATTATTAAAGTCCTTAAAGAAGTTAATTACAATAAAAGTAAAGCAGCCAAAGTTCTGAACATTGATAGAAAAACATTGTACAATAAAATGAAAGCATACAATATGTGAACCTTAGGTTAATTGCAATATAGAAAAACATGGGTCAGACAAATGAAATAAAAGTATTATTGGTTGAGGACGATGAAGATGATTATATCATTTTTAAAGATATTTTAAGAGAAATCAAAATTAATACTTACTCTTTAACATGGGTAAACAGTTATAAAAAAGCGTATGAACAGGTTCAAAAAAATGAACATGATATTTATTTTTTTGATTATCTGCTGGGAGCTAAAACAGGACTCGATTTGCTTCAGGAATGTGTAAAAGCCGGAGTTAATCCGCCAATAATTATACTAACAGGATTAGGTAATCAGCAAACAGACTTAAAAGCTATGCAGTTAGGTGCTGTAGATTACTTAGTTAAAGATGATATTAATGTAGAAAAATTAGAAAGAAGCATACGCTACAGTATTGAACAAAACAAAATGCTAAAAAGGCTTAAATCCAGTGAAACTAAGTTTCGTAGCATTTTTGAAAATTCACATGATGTGATTTACTTATCCGACAAAGATGGAAATTTTATAGACATCAATGAATCAGCAGAAAGGCTGTTTGGGTACTCACGCGGGGAAATGCTAACTATGAACATTGCCGGTTTATTCGAAAACAAACGGGAATGTGAAAAATTAAACGAACAAATTTATCAGAAAGGTCACTACTCAGGTTTCGAAGTTATTTTGCTGGATAAAATAGGGAATAAAAAATATTGTACTCTTACTGCTAATAAACAAAGAACCGATGAAAACAAAAAGGTATATTATCAGGGAATCATACACGATATGACCATTCGAAAAAAAGCTGAACGTGATTCAATAGCAGCCGAAAAACTGGCTATTGCCGGCAAAATTGCTCGTACGCTGGCTCATGAAGTACGCAACCCACTCACAAATATCAACCTTTCAGTAGAACAATTGGAAGAATACATTGCCGGTGAAAATCATAAGCCTTACTTTGAGATTATAAAACGCAACAGTAAACGTATTAATGACCTGATAACCGAACTAATAGAAAATTCAAAGCCCGCTGCCCTTAATGAAGCATTAATATCAATTCAAACCATCCTTCAAAACACAATCGAATTAGCAAAAGACAGAGCCGAATTAAAAAACATAAAAATTCTAACCGACTTCAGCTTGTTGAATGAAAAAATAATTGCTGATGAAGCCAGTCTGACAATTGCATTTCTTAATATTTTAATTAATGCCATTGAAGCTGTCCGGGAAAATACAGGTGTTATTAAAATAAGCACCGGCAGTACCGATAACAAATGTTACATCGCCATAGAAGATAATGGATATGGTATAGAAGAAATATACCGAACTAAAATATTTGAGCCCTATTTTACTAATAAATACAATGGAATGGGGCTGGGGCTGGCTGCCAGTCAAAGTATTATTAATATTCACAAAGGAACCATTGATTTTGAAACCGAACTGAATAAAGGCACTAAATTCTTTGTCGGTTTAAATAAATATTAATTGGTAGAAGTGTTCTGCTTCTTTCTTTGCATCAAATACAACTGTTGTCCAACAACAGGCTCTTCCCACCCTCTCATATTATTCTTTTTATAAAGCTGTTTTAATTTTACACCATGCAACTGTGATATCGATTTCATCGTTTCTCCCTTCTTTACAATATGAAAAGGCCCTCTTGCTTTCCTGCGCTTCGGCTGAAGATATAACCTCTGACCTGGAATCAGCTTGTCCTCTGGTGACATATCATTATACTTATACAACTGCCACAAATCCTTATCTGTTTCTTTCGCTATTTTAGTAAACGTATCGTTAGGTTTAATAATAATATATTTTACAATGCCCAATCGCAAAATTTCGTGTAATTCAATAGGGGGAATTGCTGATTCCGTTTTCTTCTCCTGCTGCCTAACCATAGTAGCTGATGATACAGGTTGTTCAACTTTTTTCTGAACTTCCTTTTTTACATGTTTAGAGGATTTCGCAGGGGCATCTTTTTTTATTTTTGAAGCAGAACCCAATAAATCGAACGTATACAATTCAAAGGTTTCTATAAGCTCTAATAGCCTGTCAGTATATCTGGGGTCTGTGGCATAACCCGCATCTTTTAAACCTGCTGCCCATCCTTTATAATCAGTGTGATTTAACTCAAACAACTGTGCATATCTTGCCCTGGATTTCAAAAACAAAGAATGGTCAGTATAGGAATCAAGTACGGTAGAATATTTACGAAAACATTCATTTTTCTCATCATCATTTTGTATGTATGTTGGCCCGTCCCATTCATCATGGCATTTAATTCCAAAATGATTGTTTGCGTACTTAGCCAGATCACTTGTACCATAACCACTTTCCAGCATCCCTTGTGCAAGTGTAATACTTGCAGGTATATTGTACAATTGCATTTCCTTTATTGCATCATCCTTAAAATTCTGAATATACAATTGTGCAACGCTTGTTTTTTCATAGTTATCGGCTACACCCAATAAGTGACCCCACAGAAACAATAATATATTTAAACACTTTAACATTCACTCAAAAATAATCATAAAAGGTTTTTTTTCCGAAAATCCCTGATTAAAATTTCTAACACCATTCTGTTAAGTTTTATTGTTTCCCCGATGATAAAAGCCGATTACCAAACCCCGCATTCCCTTGTAAACCACCTGTATGAATAGCTACTATCCTTCGCCCGCCTTTAAAAAAATCTCTTTTTATTAAATCATAAATACCAAACATCATTTTTCCAGTATATACATAATCAAGAGGTGTAGCATTGTTTTGGTTAAACTCTTCAACAAAGCTAACAAGTTCCGGCCTTATTCGTGCATATTTTCCAAAATGATAATCCTCATTGATATGCCAAATGGGCTCTACAAAGTTTTTATTTACTACACGTTCATTATGAATCCATCGCTCAATTTCTTTTTTAATATATCCCTGCCCTTTCAATATCTGAAAACCAATAGCTGACTGACCAGCTTTTAGAGAAAGCGTTATGCCTGCCATTGTTGCACCGGTTCCGCAAGCACAACAAACTATATCAAAATCTGTTGTAATATAACTTGTTATTTCCTTACATCCTTTAACACCTAAAAAATTATTTCCTCCTTCAGGAACCAGGTAAAAGTTTTCTTCTCCAAACACCCCGTTTACATAATTGTACAACTCGCCTTTATTCCGATATAAATTACGTGATACATAATGTAATCGCATTCCACAGCTAACAGCAAATTGTAAAGTAGGATTTAACTCCGGATACTCTTCCCCACGGATGATTCCAATTGTTTTATAACCATATTCTTTTCCGGCCGCAGCCGTGGCAGCTATATGATTAGAATACGCCCCTCCAAAAGTAAGTAACGTCTTTATATTGCTCCTTTGTGCCTCAAGAAGATTATACCTGAGTTTGAATAATTTATTACCACTTATATGTGGGTGATTCAGGTCCGTACGTAAAACAAACAAATGAACACCATACCGGTCAGTAACGGAATCTTCTATCGCCTGCAAAGGAATATTAAAAGGAGCAATCTGCATTAGGTAAAAATACTTAATTTTGTTAGTGCTTGTTTAAATTTTACTTTATGGAATTATTTTAAACAAATCTGTAAATGGATGAATTTTCAAAACGCAAAAACTTAGACCCGGATGATTATTACTACAGTCCCGAAGGTTATATTGTATTCACGGAAAAATATTTACTCAAACGCGGATACTGTTGCCAAAACGGTTGTCAACATTGCCCTTATGGATTTGATAAAAATAAAGGTCGGATTGAGAAAAGAAAAGGATAACAAAACAAAACCAATAACTCAACATATCAATGTACTAATGTACCAGTGAACCAGTGAACTAACAATGACAAACGAAGAGTTTAGAAAACAAATATTACAAGGAATTCCTTCCGAATTGCCTCCGCTAAAACCTTTTGACAGCAAATTAAATCACGCTCCTAAACGCAAGGATATATTAAATGTTGAAGAAAAAAAATTAGCAATACGTAATGCCCTGCGTTATTTTGATAAAAAACACCATGCTATTTTAGCTAAAGAATTTGCACAGGAACTTAAAACCTATGGCCGCATATACATGTACCGGTTCAGGCCGGATTATACCATACATGCACGCCCCATTAATCACTATCCGCATCAGTCAAAACAGGCTGCAGCTATTATGCTGATGCTTCAAAATAATTTAGACTACGCTGTAGCACAACATCCTCATGAATTAATTACCTACGGAGGTAACGGAGCAGTATTTCAAAATTGGGCTCAATACCTGCTGACAATGAAATATCTGGCAGAAATGACCGATGAACAAACACTGGTATTATATTCAGGCCACCCGTTAGGAGTATTTCCATCTCATAAAAATGCTCCTCGTGTAGTAGTTACCAATGGCATGATGATACCTAATTACAGCAAACCCGATGATTGGGAAAAATACAATGCACTTGGTGTTACACAATACGGACAAATGACTGCCGGCTCCTTTATGTACATCGGTCCGCAAGGGATTGTACACGGCACCACAATTACCGTTTTAAACGCCTTAAGAAAATTTTTCAATAATACTCCTTCCCCTCAGGGGAGAGCTTGCCCCGAATTTCTTTCGGGGGCCAGGGAGGGGTCTGTATTCGTTAGTGCCGGATTGGGCGGCATGAGTGGTGCTCAGCCCAAAGCCGCTATAATTGCCGGTGCCATTGCTGTAATTGCTGAAGTTAATCCCAAAGCTGTACAAACACGCCATTCGCAGGGATGGGTTGATGAAGTATACGATGATTTGAATATATTAATTGATCGTATCCAAAGCGCCAGGGCCAAAAAAGAAACCGTATCATTGGCCTATCAGGGTAATGTTGTAGACTTATGGGAAAAACTGGCAAAAGAAAATATAAAAATAGAACTGGGCTCTGACCAAACATCTTTACACAACCCTTGGGCAGGTGGCTATTATCCCACAGGCATTTCATTTGACGATGCCAATAAAATGATGGCAGAAAATCCTGAACAATTTAAAAAAGAAGTTCAAAAATCATTGGTTCGCCACGTAGCTGCCATCAACAAAATGGCTGCAAACGGAATGTATTTTTTTGATTACGGAAACGCCTTTTTGTTAGAAGCCGGAAGAGCCGGTGCTGATGTTTTTGAAGTAGAAAACAACTCCTCTCCCTTGGGGGTAGAGGCTGGAAGAGGGGCTTTTAAATACCCTTCCTATGTTCAGGATATCCTGGGCCCTATGTGTTTCGATTATGGCTTTGGCCCTTTCCGCTGGGTATGTACTTCCTGCAAACCTGAAGATCTGGAAACAACAGATAAAATAGCTGCTGAGGTATTGGAACAATTATACAAAGATGCTCCTGAAGAAATTAAACAACAATTGGATGATAATATCCGTTGGATAAAAGCTGCTCAACAAAATCAATTAGTCGTAGGCTCTCAGGCACGTATACTTTATGCTGATGCTGATGGACGTACTAAAATTGCTGAAGCATTTAATAATGCTATTAAAGAAGGAAAGATATCTGCACCGGTCGTTCTTGGCCGCGACCATCATGATGTTTCAGGAACAGATTCCCCTTATCGTGAAACATCCAATATTTATGACGGCTCCAGTTATACTGCTGATATGGCTGTTCAGAATTTTGTTGGCGACAGCTTCCGTGGAGCTACCTGGGTATCGCTTCATAATGGCGGAGGCGTTGGCTGGGGCGAAGTAATCAATGGCGGTTTTGGTATGGTATTGGATGGCAGCCCGGAAAGTGACCAAAAATTAAAATCAATGTTGTTTTGGGACGTAAACAATGGAATCGCCCGCAGAAGCTGGGCTCGCAACAATGGCTCAATAGTTGCTATTAAACGCGAAATGGATCGCACACCTGATTTAAAAGTAACGCTGCCTAATTTAGTCGAGGACAATTTACTAACTGATTTATTTTAATATCAGAATCATATAATTTTTAATACTTTTCGAAAAATGAAAAAAACAATCAATCTTCTATATGCAACTTTAGTCATCGGAACATTATTCTTAGCTTCCTGTAGTCCAAAAGACGATCCTGAAGTTACTCCAACCAGCTCCGACCCACGCGAAAAATTTCACGGAAACTGGTACGTAACTGAAAATAGTAAAGATTATGGAACATCCACCTACAACTGCACCATCACTGATTCATCTTCATCTCCATATATCTTTATTGCCTACTTGTATGGCTTCAACAAAAAAATATATTCCAGCGTTTCCGGAAATAACCTTACCATCCCATCACAAATAATACAAGGAAACAATGTTTCAGGAAGTGGTGTATGGATAAACTCCACCCACGTAAATCTTACTTATTATGTTCAAACCACTATAAGCCATTACGATACCATTACTGCCACACTTACCAAGTAAATTCATCCCCTATGCCAATTTGTTTGTTACTTTTGTAATACTTCAGGTATGGCTTCATTTATTCAGGAAAATATTAAAATATCCTTCAGCTCTATTCGGGCTCAGTTGCTTCGGACTACATTAACAGTCCTTATCATCTCCATTGGAATTATGGCGCTCGTGGGAATCCTCACTGCAATTGACGCTATTAAATCATCCATCAACAGTAATTTTACCAATATGGGTGCCAATACGTTCACCATTCGTAACCGTGAAATGAGTTTACGTATCGGACAAAACGGAAGAAAACCTAAAAAATACAGAAGCATCACTTATGATGAAGCTGTGCGTTTTACCAAAGATTATTCTTTTCCTGCCATACCATCTGTTTCAACAATGGCTGCCGGTGCAGGTACAATAAAATATGGTTCAAAAAAAACAAATCCTAATATGCGGGTATTTGGAGGTGATGAGTACTATATGGCCACCTCCGGCTATGAACTCCGGCAAGGACGTAATTTTTCAGCCCAGGAAGTACAATTTGGCAATCATGTGGCCATAATAGGCAAAGAAGTGGTGGAAGCCCTGTTTACAACAAATGAAGATCCTATCGACAAAATTATTACTATAGGTAGCGGTAAATATAAAGTGATAGGTGTTCTTAAGTCCAAAGGAAACAGTGCAGGATTTGGAGGTGATAAAGTAGCCATTCTAACACTTAACAATGTCCGCCAATACTTTTCAATGCCCAACATGACATTTACCATAAATGTGCTGGCCAACAATACACAAATGATGGAAGCCGCAATTAATGAGGCAATTGGAACATTCAGAGTAGTAAGGGAAGTACGTATCGGAGAGGATAACAATTTTGAAATCGCAAAAAGTGATAACCTTGCAAATATGCTGATTGGTTTAATTGGTAAAGCAACAACAGGTGCTACAGTTATAGGTATAATTACACTTCTGGGAGCTGCAATAGGTTTAATGAATATTATGCTTGTATCCGTTACCGAACGTACACGGGAAATAGGCATCAGAAAAGCCATAGGAGCAACAAAAAAAGCTATACGAAGCCAATTTTTGGTAGAAGCTGTTGTTATTTGCCAGATAGGTGGTTTACTCGGAATTATCCTTGGAATGGTTATCGGAAATCTTATTTCGTATCAGTTAGGTGTAGGTTTTATCATTCCCTGGTTATGGATAATCAGCGGAATTTTGCTTTGTATGTTTGTGGGCTTATTTGCAGGCCTTTACCCTGCTATTAAGGCCTCTCAGCTTGATCCTATAGAAGCATTGAGGTTTGAGTAAAGGTATGTCAAGATAGTTAGCGCAGCAAAGTTACATCTCCATTTTTGTTGTATTCTTTTCCATTGTTAAATTTCACGTAGGCTTTCCATACATAAACTCCCTGTTCACATATTTTCCCCTTATAATAGCCATCCCAGCCAACATTAACATCGTCTGTTTCAAATAACAGCTCCCCCCAACGGTTATAGATGGAGAATTTATACTCACTGACACCGGCAGTATATGGGAAAAATACATCGTTGCTAAAACTGAATGATATATATTCCCCTCCGGAACTTACATTAGGATTTGGTGTAAATGCATTTGGGTATACAATATCTGCATTGGTTATAATTGGTGTTGAAGTAGTATCAGAACATCCGTATTGCGATGTGGCAATAAGCTGCACCTGAAAATTGCCTACCGAAGTATATGTATGTTGAGGACTGGTTGCTGTAGAGGTACTTCCATCACCAAAGTTCCAATTGTAAGATACTGCCCCCGCTGACTGGTTGGTACAATACATCGCATCATAAGGAAGATCAAAGCTGGTGGAATTTAATGAAAATGCAGCTATAGGATACGGATATACTGTTATAACTGTTGGGGTAGTTGAATTAGCATTGGAACAGCCTCCCATGGAAGTAACCGATAAGCTTACATTATAGGCTCCGGCCTGTGTATAAATATGGGTAGGGTTTTGTTGTGTTGACGTAGGAGTATTATCACCAAAATCCCATATCCAGGCTGAGATAGAATCGCCAGGAATTGTTCCCGGCAATGTAGAAGCATCGGTAAAATTAACCGTAAGCGGATAACATCCTGAATCTGCATCAACAGTAAAATCAACAGTAGGCACAACAGTTACAACCGTTATCTGACCCGCAGAAGGTGCAGGTAATTGACAGGAGCTTCCGTCTGACAATATAAAATTCAAAAGCAAAGCAGGAGTAGCTACTATATCTACTGTGTAGGTATATTGAGTAACAGGGCTGGTTGTTGTAATAACAGTCCCATCACCAAAATCCCATGTATAGGATATTGCAGTGGTACTTGCTGCTGTAAAAGTGGCCGTAAGTGGAGGACAACCGGCAGAAGGGGTAAATGAAAATGTTCCTGTTGGTCCTGGAACTACCACACTATTTGTAATCGTATCGGTACAACCGGCACTATTGGTAACTACAAGTGAAACAGTATAGGTGGCGGGAAGCGTATAGGCATGTGTAGGATTCTGCTGAGTAGAAGAAGCACCATCTCCAAAATCCCATTGCCAGCCTGTAACAGCGGTACCTGTGGTATTTTCTGTAAACTGCATATTTGTAACACCACAACCAATGGAAAGTACAGAATCTGAAAAAGCCGCTACAGGGTGCTCTATCAGCAACTGATGCTGTATAGAGCTGTCGCATCCATTTACATCAGTAACTGTCAGCGTAATAGTATACAAATTATCAGCAGAATAAGCATGGGTAGCAAGAAAACCAGATCCCGTAGTTCCATCACCAAAATCCCATGTATAGGTTGCCGATGCTGCATTGGTCAGGCTGGCATCAAAAAAAAGCACTTCACCTCTGCAGGCAAAACTATCAACAGCAAAAGCCGGCAAAGGATAAGTGGGTTGAATATAATTTGGGCGGGTTACCACCTTGGTACAACCATTTACATCAGTTACAGTCATTGTAACTGTATAAAAACCAGATGCGGTATAAGTATGGTTTATTGAAGGAACAGTTACTGTTTGTGGAGCCGAACCATCTCCAAAATTCCATATCCATTGAACAAGAGCAGAATCGGAAATAGAGGCATCTGTGAATGTAACAGGCAAAGGGGTGCAACCGGCTGTTACATTGGCATTAAAATTAGGAATGGGGCCATAAACGGTTACGACATTGGTAGTAGAATCAACACAGCCATTGATATCTGTAATAACCAATGTTGCCGTATCCAAACCCGGTTGAGTGTATACGTGAAGTGGAAAAGGATTAGTGTCATCCGGGGTGCCATCACCAAACCGCCAGAGAGTTCCGCTTTCATCCTGCGATGTACTGGTAAAACTCACAGCCAAAGGGTAGCACCCGGCCGCAGGAGATGCACTGAATTGTGCTATAGGTTCTGTAATAGTAAATGTTTGAACAACTGAACTGAAACAGCCTGTAGAAAAATTGTATGCCGTTAATGTAACTGTCTGATTTCCGCGTGATGCATAGGTATGAGCAGGAGTAGAATCATTAATAACCACAGGACTACCATCTCCAAAATTCCAGACAATAGAATCGGCTGCTAATGAAGCATCAGAGAATGTTGCCGTATATAAGTTTGAGCAATCAAGTTGATAATTAAATATTGGTTTTGGCGGAAGTATCTTAACGATATCATCTATTCTCAGTGTATCAGCACAACCATTGTTATATACTATTTGCTCAACAAAGAAAGTTCCCGTGTCAGGAAAAAGGTTTGTTACAGGATTATAAGGTAGTGTAGCTCCTAATGGAGTTGAAAAAGTACCCTGATTTACATCAAACCGCCAGAAAGCAGAATCGGCACCCACAGAAAGGTCGGTAAATTCAGCATCCGTTCCATAACATACCGTAGGGTCTACAACAGTAAAATTAGCTATAGGCTTGCTACCTGTTTGGATATAATTTATTTTGGTAATCGTATCACGGCAACCACCGGACGTTTCTGCAATCAGCGTAACAGAAAACAAACCTATCGTATTATATGTATTAATAGTAGTGGCAGAGCTTGTTGTGGCTGTACCGTTTCCAAAGTCCCATATATAATTTGCTATAGGATCTCCGGTGGAAGTGCTTGTACTTGTGAAGGTAACAGGTAAAGGAATACAACCCTGAAAAGGACTGGCCGTAAAGTCGGCTACAAGGTCGGAAATAACGATATAGTTGTTTTTTATTTCAGTGGCTGTACAACCATTACCGCTTGTTACTGTTAGCGTTACAGTATAAGCACCGGGTATGGTATAATTATATAAGAAATTGCCTGTAGAACCAGTAGTAAAGGGGGCTGAACCATCTCCAAAGTCCCATGTATAGATACATCCGGGACTGGAAGTATTACTAAAAATAACTGCCATAGGAGCAGAACAGCTTTGAGTTTGACTGGCACTGAATGCAGCAGTTGGCGATGCAGCTATAGTGATGTAGCTTGTTTTTGTAACAGCGTTTTGACAACTACCACTACCCTCTGTAAGTGTTACAGTATAAGTACCGGCAGCCGTATAGGAGTGTACAGGATTGGTAGCAGTTGAAGTTGTACCATCTCCAAAATCCCAGGATTGATTTGCAGTAAGTGGAAACGACAAATCAGTAAATGTTACAGGCTGCCCTGCACAAACATTGGTATTATCGGCTGAAAAGTCAGCAACAATATTTTGAATACCGATATAATTATTGACCGTTGTTGTACTTGTACAGGCTCCCTGAGTAACAGTAAGGCTTACATTATAGCCTCCTAATGCATTATAGGTATTAGAGGGGTTTTGCTGGGTAGAGGTATTACCATCACCAAAATTCCACAAGTAAGTTACGGCTCCTGTAATTGATGAAGTACTGGTAAAATTAACCAAAAGAGGAGGAGAACAGGCTGATATAGGGCTTCCTGTAAAAGATGCTACAGGGGCCGGTGAGATGGTAACGTTTATTATTGTACTATTGGAACATCCATTCGCATCAGTTACAATCATGGTAACCGGGAATGTTCCGGAATTAGTGTAAGAATGGGTGGTAGAGGTAGTAGTGGTGTTTTGCCCGCTTCCATCTCCAAAATCCCATGACCAGGAACTAAGGGCTCCATCTCCAATGGTTGAGTTATCTGTAAAAGTAACTGTCTGACCCGGACAGGAAGGCATTGTACTGGTAGTAAAATCAGCTGTAGGATCGTCAAACACAGTTATAGTTGCTGTTGCGGTATTGCTTGAACTTCCATCAGTTGCTGTTAATGTTACGGTAAATGTGCCGGGGGTAGAAAATATTGCTCCGGGACTGGTAGCTGTTGATGTGTTTCCATTGCCAAAATTCCAGTTATAACTTGTTGCTCCAGTGGAAGTATTGGTAAAATTAACATTTAAAGGAGCACATCCTGAACTTATACTTGTTGTAAATCCGGCAGTTACCTGTGCTCTTGACTGTATTGTTATCCATAGGCATATTATTAGCAATGGAAATGCTAAAACACCAGATGGGCTATTTTTTATTTTATTGCGATTTACAAACAAGTTCATACCAATTTGTCCAAAAATAAATAAAAAACAAAGAGCGTCACAAAAAATAAACGAAAACTTTCAGCAGAACCTTGCTTATTAAACGGCACAAAAATCAATTTCTTGTTCAGACATAAAATTAGCTGTAATAGTTGCATTTATACAGAATCTTACTGAGTTTGCAATAGCAAAGGCTGTTAGATTCTGTCGAAGTATATGCTATAGATTCAACCCGATAGTTTATATTTTTCTTATCTTCGTTTTTTTATAAAAAAAATGACTGAATTAACAAAACTTACAGCCATCTCTCCGGTTGATGGCCGATACAGAACTTCTACAGAGCCGCTGGCCGGCTATTTCTCGGAAGCAGCCTTGATTAAATACCGCATACTGGTAGAAATTGAGTATTTTATTGCTTTATGTGAATTACCATTACCCCAGTTAAAAAGTTTCAATAAAACGTTATACCCTCGCTTACGGGATATTTATACAAACTTTACTGAAGCTGATGCAGAAAAAATTAAAGATATTGAGAAAACCACCAATCACGATGTAAAAGCGGTTGAATACTTTCTTAAAGAAAAATTTGATATGCTGAATTTACCGATTCAAAAAGAGTTCATACATTTTGGGTTGACTTCCCAGGATATCAATAATACAGCTATTCCTTATTCTTTAAAGGATGCCATGAATAACCTGATGCTTCCTCTTTTAGACAGAGTGATAACGAAACTATCATCATGTGCTACTGAGTGGGCAACTATACCTATGCTTGCACGAACACATGGTCAGGCAGCTTCTCCGACCCGTTTAGGTAAGGAAATACAGGTATTTATTGTTCGCTTGCAAAACCAGGTTAAGCAGCTTAATGCCGTTCCATTTAGTGCAAAATTTGGCGGAGCAACAGGAAATTTTAATGCCCATCATGTTGCCTACCCGCAAATTGACTGGTTGGCATTTGCCAATAATTTTGTAAATAGTATTTTAGGATTGAGTCGTTCTTATCCTACCACACAGATTGAGCACTATGATAATTTTGCTGCTTTCTGCGATGCGTTGAAACGTATTAATACAATTATTATCGACTTAAACCGTGATATATGGACTTATATTTCAATGAATTATTTCAGGCAAAAAATAAAAGAAGGAGAAGTTGGTTCTTCTGCTATGCCTCATAAAGTGAATCCAATTGATTTTGAAAATTCAGAAGGTAACCTAGGTATTGCAAATGCTTTATTTGAGCATTTTTCAGCCAAATTGCCTATTTCACGTTTGCAGCGCGACCTAACTGATTCAACAGTATTACGGAATATTGGAGTACCGCTGGCGCATAGTTTAATTGCCTATAACTCTTTACTAAAAGGCTTAGACAAATTGATACTTAACAAAGAAGCCTTGGAAAATGATTTAGAAAATAATTGGGCTGTGGTTGCTGAAGCTATACAAACTATACTTCGCAGAGAGGGGTATCCAAAACCTTATGAAGCATTAAAGGCATTAACACGTACAAATGCTACTATTACCAAAGACAGTATTGCAGCATTTATCGATTCTCTGAATATAAGTGAAGCTGTAAAACAAGAATTGAAGAAAATTTCACCGGAAAACTATACCGGTATTTAGTGTCTGTTTAAACTGGTAAAATTCCAAGAATTATTTTTGTGTTGTTCTGGAACAACAATAGTTCGGTAGTTTTTTAATAATTTTGGCTAAAGCCTCATTATCATTGGTGTTTTAGTAGCCCCGACCTTAAGGTCGGGGCAAATGTAAAACCCTCGATTATCAAGGGCTTCAGCCCAACCGAACAAAATGTTACCGAAGTATTGGAACAATATAACGGTAGTAATTTTCATCATTCCATTTTATTCTACTATTCCATTATTCCAGCCCTACACAACCTTAATAACGTAATAATTTTTCTTCCCCTTTTGAATCAAAATATACTTGTTATTGATATAGTGTTCTGAATTAACTTTTAATTCCAAATTTTCAATTTTTGATTTATTAATAGCAACCCCACCGGCTTGTATCATTTTTTTTGCTTCGCTTTTTGATGAAAATATTTTTGCTTTTTCGGTTGTAAAATCAATAATAGAAATACCGCTTTCAATTTCAGATTTTGCTATTTCAAATTGTTCAACACCTTCAAAAACACTTAAAAAATCTTCTTCCGAGAGCTTTTGTAACTGTTCAGCAGTACCTTTCCCGAAAAGTATTTCAGAAGCTTCTACAGCCGCAATAAAATCGGCTTCTGAATGTACCCGTATAGTAATATCCTTTGACAGAGCTTTCTGTAAAATACGCAAATGAGGTGCTGCATTATGTTCTGTCTCCAGCCTTTCTATTTCCTCCTTTGAGAATAACGTAAAAATGCGAATATAATTTTTAACATCATCATCGCTTGCATTTAACCAAAATTGATAGAATTTGTATGGAGAGGTTTTTGCCCTGTCGAGCCACACATTACCACTTTCTGTTTTGCCAAACTTGGTACCATCAGCCTTTTTTATCAATGGTGTTGTAAGGGCAAAAGCATCACCACCCGCTTTTCTTCTGATCAGCTCAGTACCTGTAACAATATTACCCCACTGGTCAGAACCACCCATTTGCAGCTTAACATCTTTGGTTTTCCATAAATAGTAAAAATCATAACCCTGCACTAATTGGTAACTGAACTCTGTAAAACTCATTCCATTTTCTAAGCGGTTTTTTACAGAGTCCTTTGCCAGCATGTAGTTTATACTGATATGTTTTCCAACATCGCGGATAAAGTCAAGAAAGCTAAAATTTTTGAACCAATCGTAATTATTCACTATTTCAGCAGAGTTAGCTCCACTGTTAAAGTTTAGAAATTTCTCTAATTGTTTACGCTGACATGCTAAATTATAGTTTAATGTATTTTCATCAAGCAGGTTTCTTTCGGCTGATTTTCCGGAAGGATCGCCAACCATTCCTGTTGCACCACCCACCAAAGCAATAGGTTTATGTCCGGCCTGCTGAAAATGAAGTAATGTCATTATTTGTACCATGTTGCCAACACCAAGAGAATCAGAAGTAGGGTCAAAACCGATATAACCAATCGCCATTTCTTTATTAAGCAATTCTTCCGTACCAGGCATAATATCGTGCAACATACCTCTCCATTTCAGCTCTTCAATAAAAGTCTTCCTCATTTACTCGCTTTTTAAAATTTATGTAAATGTAAACAATTTTGGTTTTTAGTTATTGGGGTATTGAATTATTCAGTTATTCAGTACATCCGCACATCGGTACATCAGCACATCCGCACATTGATACATCAGATTAAATGAGTAAATTCGCATTTCAAAATTCTCAAAATGATATTAGTAACAGGCGGAACAGGATTGGTAGGAACCCACTTATTATTTGATCTGTGTAAATCAGGTAAGCAGGTGCGTGCTTTAAAACGTGGCAATAGTAATGTTGCTAATGTAAAAAAAGTATTTTCCTATTATTCAGCCAACCCGGATGAACTTCTTAAAAATATTGAATGGATTGATGCCGATTTGATGGATGTACACTCATTATCAGATGTAATGGAAGATGTAACAGAAGTATACCATTGTGCTGCAATAGTTTCATTCGACCCACGATTTGAAAAGGAGATGATGAAAATAAATGTTGAAGGTACTGCTAATATGGTAAATGTCGCACTGCTAAAGGATATAAAAAAATTTTGCCACGTTAGTTCCATAGCTACGATAGGTCATTCAGAACATGCTGAATTATTTACTGAAAAATTATTATGGAAATTATCTCCAAATCATTCTAATTATGCTATTAGTAAATATGCTGCCGAACGCGAAGTATGGAGAGCCTCAGAAGAAGGTTTAGACGTTGTTATTGTGAATCCTTCATTGATTATAGGTGCAGGAAACTGGCAACAAAGTAGTTCGGGTATATTTACCAAGGGGTATAATGGTATTAAATTTTATACTGATGGAACAAATGGTTTTGTAGATGTAAGAGATGTTACTTCACTTATGATTGCTTTAATGAAAAGTAATATAATAAACCAGCGTTTCATATTAAACTCCGAAAATCTTTCATACAAGCCTTTTCTTGACATGTTGCATCAGGAATTTAACAAGCCACTACCTTCTATAAAAGCAGTAAAACTGCTTAGTAACATTGCATGGAGAGTAGAAAAAATATATAGCTGGTTAACAAACAAACCTCCTTTTCTAACCAAAGATACAGCTTATTCTGCCCATGCTAAGAACCGGTTTTCAAATGAAAAAATCAGAAATGCTTTTCCTGATTATAAATTTATACCAATAGAACAGTCTATTAAAGATACATGCAGGTTATTTTTAAAAGACAAAGCTGTAGTTTCTTTATAAAGTTATTTCTTATTCATCACTTCCGCCTGCATCTTACTTAAATCATTTAATACAAGCTCATATACCTTGTTCAGCAAAAGCGGATGTTGAGAATAAAAATCAAAACTTTCATCATACTGCTGTTTGGTAATATTATTTTTTTTCAACACGTTTAGTCCCGGAGAAGGATTTTCAACTGCTGTTTTACCAGGATCAAAAGCATTTAAATTCATGGTCGCCTCTGACAAATGAATGTCGCGCATCACTTCGACCATTTTTTGTTCAGACAAAACAGTATCAGGAATATCTACCCGAACTTCATTATTAGAACAAGCAAATAATAACATACCTGTGAAAATCAGTATAATTTTTTTTATCATAAACCTATCTTACCTAAAATCTTATTCATAATGCTCAACTATTACAAATTTAATAAAAACATTCGCTGTATATTTACTTACTAACTGATGTTACGCAAAATTTATATCTAATTCAGAATATCCCTATATTTCCACCTGTCATTTCGAACACAGTGAGAAATCTTGTCAACCAATTGCAAAGATTTATCTTCCTGCTTTCAGCAGGATTCGAAATGACAATGATAGTGATTATGAATTTTTTAAAGCTGTCACTTTTATTGTCTTTTTGAGAAAATCACCCTTCTCTTTTTATCAATTCTCTTGTCCATTACAAGTATAAATGTCTATCATTTTTAAATCTTTTTCTTTGCGTAACATGAATTACTAATTACATATTATGCATAAATTGGTTTTAACCATTCATCTTTTTGCCGGTTGACAAAAGCAAGCAATAACAAAAATTAGATTATTTTTGTATTTTATGAATAGTTTTCAAAATAAAGTAGTTTGGATTACCGGAGCATCATCAGGCATTGGTGAAGCATTAGCTAAGGAATTTGCAGCAAACGGGGCTAAACTTATTCTTTCATCACGCAGAAAAGAAGAGCTGGATCGGGTAAAAAAAACATTAGGAAAATCTGATACCGATGTATTAATACTCCCTCTTGATTTAGCAGACACGACAAAAACAGACAGTCTTGCAAAACAGGTAATTGATACGTTTGGACAAATAGATATTCTTATCAACAATGGCGGTATCAGCCAGCGCTCTTTGGTAAAAGATACCCCACTTAATATTGATAGAAAAGTAATGGAAGTTAATTTCTTTGGTACAGTTGCACTTACAAAGAGCGTACTACCTTATATGTTAAAACAAAAAAGTGGCCATATTGTTATAATTAGCAGCATTGTAGGGAAATTCGGATTTTATTTACGTTCAGCCTATTCGGCTTCAAAACATGCTCTTGAAGGTTTTTTTGAATCGTTACGTATTGAAACCTATAAGGATAATATTCATGTTTTAATTGTTTGCCCTGGAAAAATTCGTACCTCTATCTCCGTTAATGCAATAACCGGAGATGGAGGTACTCATAATAAAATGGATGAAAGTACAGATAAGGGGCTGAGTCCTGAAGAATGTGCCCGGCAAATTATTAACGGCATAAAAAACAATAAAGAAGAATTGCTGATTGGTGGAGCCGAAGTAAGAGCGGTATGGCTAAAACGATTTTTTCCACGGTTATTTTCGAAAATGATTCGAAAACAAAAGATAGAATAGTCAATTTTTTATACTGAGAGTAGTTGAGTTTGCGAAACATACTCTCAGTTATACCGCAGCGTTGAGCATTATTTTTTTCGTAAATCTAAACCCGTCCTGGCGACAGGTCAGGATGCTTGCGGTATAACCAACTCAATAGAAACAATTCACCGTAGTAATAAATTAAATTATTAACCGAATGAATCAAAATCCCACAATTGCTGGTATTCAACAGATAGGTATCGGAGTTCCTGATGTACATGAAGCATTCAAGTGGTATCGTCAACACTTCGGAATGGACATCCCTGTTTTTGAAGAAGCGGCAGAAGCTAACTTAATGTTACCCTACACAGGTGGAAAACCACATCAGCGTCATGCCATCTTAGCCATCAACATGAAAGGTGGAGGAGGCTTTGAAATATGGCAATATACCAGCAGAACACCGCAACCTCCTGCATTTACCCTTCAAATAGGCGATTTAGGTTTTTTTTGTGCACGGATAAAAACAACCCATGTTAAAGAAACTTATGAATTTTTAAAAGCTAAAAAAGTAAATCTCATTACCGGATTAACAAAGGATGCTGGTGGAAATGATACTTTTTATTTACGGGACCCATGGAATAACCTTTTCCAGATTGTAAAAAGTAATTCCTGGTTTGGTAAAGGAACACTGCTTACCGGTGGCCCGGAAGGCTTTACGATAGGTGTAACAGACATAGAACGTTCAAAAAAGTTTTACGCAGATATTTTAGGATACGATACTGTGT
Organism: Bacteroidota bacterium; assembly: GCA_023251835.1. Taxonomy (GTDB): domain Bacteria; phylum Bacteroidota; class Bacteroidia; order 2-12-FULL-35-15; family 2-12-FULL-35-15; genus 2-12-FULL-35-15. The sequence continues at coordinate 23,026 of JAHEXZ010000076.1, forward strand.
TGTATGATAAAGAAGATATATTTGAAGATTTCAAAAATTTACCCGGAGGAACCAATAAAACACGCAGAGTATTATTAAAGCATAGCAAACCCAGAGAAGGAGCTTTTTCACGACTATTAGGAGAAAGTAAAATAGAATTAGTAAAAGTACTTGATCGTACTCCTCAAAAGATATTTGATAACCGTTTTTGGGGCGACCAGGGATTCATTCATGTATGTTTTGATATAACCAATCAACCGGCAATGAAACAACTCTGTGCAGAAAAGGGTTCTCCATACACAGTAGACAGTGGCGAAAAATTCGACATGGGTGAAGCTGCCGGACATTTCAGCTATATTGAAGATCCGGATGGTGCATTAATAGAATTTGTGGAAACTAAAAAAATTCCCATTATGAAAAAATTAGGCTGGTATCTTGATTTACGTAAACGTGATGCACGAAAACCATTACCCGACTGGATGCTTAAAGCATTAAAGTTTAATAGAGTAAAAGATTCAGCGCCTGTTAAGTAGGGCTTACTGAAAAAGTATGATGTAAAATTTCGTTTTACGTTTAATAAAGTTTTTTGCGAAAAATAAATTTATGAAACCGCGCGTGAGGCTTGAACAAACGCGATGCCGTGTTGGTTGTGGGGAGGAATCGTTTGTTCTTGAATTTTTGGTTCTTTTTTTTCAAGTTTATAACAGCTGGCGCTCTCAATCCTATGAAGTAACTTGCGTACCGTAAAGCAGTGTTTACAA
>JAHEXZ010000002.1 GCA_023251835.1 Bacteroidota bacterium
TTTTCACAATACAAAGTTAGCTAATTAGATAACAAATTCAAAATTTTCAACAAATAATTTTGGGGGAAGAATTCACCAGCATTCCATACAAGGCTATGCTGAAGCACAGATTTATAGAGCGTTGGGATTTTAGGTTGTTTTTTTAATTGTAAGCTCTGCTTACTAAGCATAGTTCCCCCTTAAGCAGAGCGTCTCGCTCTGCTTATTTTAACCGGCATCCCTGAAGTAAAATTCAGGACAAACTCGGACTTGTTTAAGAATAGAATCTTTGATACGTTCTTTTAGGGCGTTTGGTGTAACCAAATCTATGCGAAGTCCCAATGCTTGTTCTCAGTAAGCGTAGGTTTCATTTCTTGTAATTTAGTTTCTATATCAGCTTTTGATAACATCGCTTTTGTCCCATTTTGATAATATTACTCTACAGTATTATTATCATCCTTGACATCATTATTAGGCTCAATTTCAGAACCGTCAGTTTTTTTGGCTCCATTACTTTCAGTTCCATTATCGGTAGCTGTTCCCTCCTCCATCACTTCTTCTATTCCTACTTTACTAACAGCAGCTATTTCGTCACTGGCTTTCAGATTGATTAAGCGCACTCCCTGAGTGGCACGTCCTATAATGCGTAATTCAGAAACTGCCAAACGTATGATGATTCCTGATTTATTGATAATCATTAAACCCTCTTTGTCAGTTACATCTTTAATTGCAATCAAATAGCCTGTTTTTTCGGTTATGTTGATGGTTTTTACACCTTTGCCACCGCGTTTAGTCACCCTATACTCTTCAATATCAGAACGTTTACCATATCCTTTTTCTGATACTACCATTACATTGGCTGTTGGGTCAGAAATAGCAATCATACCTATTACTTCATTATCTTTACTTTCACCAATATTGATACCTATAACACCCGAAGCATTACGTCCCATAGGACGAACATTTTTTTCATTAAAACGTACCACCTTACCTGCTTTGGAAGCAAGCATTATTTCATTTTTACCATTGGTGAGCAGTGCCTCTAACAGGCCATCCCCATCCCTCACGGTAATGGCATTAATACCATTTTGGCGTGGACGAGAATAGGCTTCTAAGGTTGTTTTTTTGATGATACCATTTTTAGTACACATAATAATATAGTTATTATTAATGTACTCATCATCTGAAAGATTATCTACGTTAATAAATGCTTTTACCTTATCATCAGGAGGGATATTAATTAAATTTTGGATAGCACGGCCTTTCGACTGGCGGTTTCCTTCCGGAACTTCAAATGCACGCATCCAGAAACAACGTCCCTGTTCGGTAAACAATAACAGGTAATTATGTGTAGATGCAACAAATAAGTGTTCGATAAAATCTTCATCACGGGTGGTTGTTCCCTTAGAACCTTTCCCACCCCTGGCCTGTGTACGATATTCAGTAAGCAGTGTACGCTTGATGTAGCCCATGTGGGAAATAGTAATCACCACATCTTCATCAGCAATCATATCCTCTATTCTGAAATCACCGGCAGCATAAACAATTTCTGTTTTACGCTCATCTCCGTACTTATCTCTTACCTCAGTAAGTTCCTCTTTAATGATTTTCATCCTTAATGATTCATCTCCTAAAACAGCCTTCAAATGGTCGATTAACTTCATCAATTCTTCGTACTCTGCTTTTATCTTATCTCTCTCTAAACCAGTGAGTACACGCAGTCTCATCTCAAGTATTGCTTTAGATTGAATTTCAGTCAATCCAAAACGGCTCATTAAGCCATCCTGTGCCTCCTGAGGTGTATCTGATTCACGTATTAATTTGATAACTTCATCTAAGTGGTCAAGAGCAATCAAATAACCTTGCAGGATATGAGCACGTTTTTCAGCCTGTGCTAATTCAAACTGAGTTCTGCGGGTAACTACCTCATGACGATGATTCACAAAATGTACAATCATATCTTTCAGGTTCAGCATCATCGGCCGGCCACCAACCAAGGCTATATTGTTGACACTGAATGAGGTTTGAAGTTCTGTATATTTAAACAGGTTGTTTAAAACCACATTGGTAATAGCATCACGTTTCAGTTCATAAACAATACGCATTCCTTCCCTGTCTGACTCATCTCTTATATCAGAAATACCTTCAATTTTTTTCTCATTAATGAATTCAGCCGTTTTGCGAATCATTTCGGCTTTATTAATCTGGTAAGGTATAGCATTTACAATGATACGTTCACGTCCGCCTTCAACGGTTTCAACAGCAGTTTGTGCACGCATAATGATGCGTCCGCGTCCGGTTTCAAAAGCTTCTTTTACACCTTCATAACCATATATAATTCCACCTGTCGGGAAATCGGGTGCTTTAACATAGTGCATTAATCCCGCAATATCAATTTCGTGGTTATCGATATATGCAATAGTTGCATTCACTATCTCTGTTAAATTATGAGGGGGCATATTGGTAGCCATACCCACAGCAATACCGGAAGCTCCATTTACTAATAAGTTAGGGATACGTGTAGGAAGAACAGTTGGCTCTGTCAGGCTGTCATCAAAATTCGGACGAAAGTCAACAGTATCTTTTTCAATATCACTCAGCATTTCCTCGGCAATCTTTTTCAAACGTGCTTCGGTATAACGCATTGCTGCAGGACTATCTCCGTCAACAGAACCATAATTTCCCTGGCCATCAACTAATGGATAACGCAAGCTCCAGTCTTGGGCCATACGCACCATTGCATCATATACCGATGTATCTCCATGGGGATGATATTTACCCAGCACCTCTCCTACTATACGGGCCGATTTTTTATGAGGCTTGTTGGACATTACACCCAAATCAAGCATTCCATACAATACTCTACGATGAACAGGTTTTAAGCCATCACGTACATCAGGTAATGCACGGGAAACGATTACTGACATTGAATAATCAATGTAAGCTGTTTTCATTTCTTCTTCAATATCAATACTTATAATTTTTTCTCCGTTTGCCATAGTTAAGCTTTTATTGGATTTTTTGTTTTACGAGTCGTAAATATAGTAAAATTTAGCGTTACGGAAACCGACTTTTCGCAGCAAGTTATTAACTTGTTTCACATAATTGTTAATAGACAAAAATGCTGAAAATAAGGATGTTATATTTCAACTAAGCAACCGATAGCTATCGACTTTGAAACAAATTGTTTGCTCAGTATAACTGGTTCCCCACCTGCTATTGCAGAGGTTGTGAATTGGCGGGCAGGTAAGCGTTTTTCTACCGCAACTCGCTAAGAACCAGTATAAAATCGATAATACACGCTGAAGTTTAACCCCGCTGACTACAGAAGGGAAGGGAAATTTTTATTTTTTAACACCTAATGCATACACAGGCGGGCAGGAAAAATGACAAGCTTATTTGCAGCCAAACACTTTCATTCCATAATTTAATGCTGCAAATACTAAAAGCGGGTGCTTACTTTCTAAACACAGGCGTAACACACAGCAAAAGAAAAGGTGCTCTCATTTCTGACCCTTAATGTTCTTAGACAGCAGTCCGATTACTTGTTGAATTGCTTGATGGAAATGCAAAATACTTTTGTAAAATATTTGAAAAAAAATTATTTTTTCTTTTCTTGAAAAGCCAAATTAAAAAATGCTTTCAATTTATCTTTGTCTTTGATTTTATATTTTCCAGCTGAGCATTTTTCTATTAATCCCGGGAGGGCATCAAACAGATTTTCTAAAGCATTTTCGTCACCTGTCACAATTGAATAAAAACTTGCACCATCGATTTCACGAATGCTCGAACTTGCTTCGCATTTCTCACCTCTTTCTTTGTCAGAAGGCGTAAATTCTTTATCAAATCTTTTTCCAGTTTTCGGGATAATTGTAACATAATATGCTGTATATCCTTTATAAATACTCGTTTTTCGAGATACTAAATCATTGAGCGAATAGTATAATCCAGCAAGTTGCCCTTTCGTTACAGTATTATGTTTGTTCTTTATTTCAGCAATAATTTTCTTGTCCTCGCATACTAAATCTATTACATTTCCAACTCCTAAGTTTTCCCATCCCTTGCATTGTCCTAGAATTGTCTGGTGAAATGAACCAATATGAGTGTTTAAAGTTTTTTGAGCCTGCCTTGCAGTTTCACTGGCTAGCCAGGTGTTGTGATCAAATTCAAAACCAGCAATCTCAAACATTGCCGAAAAAGGATCAATTACATTTTTATTAAAACTTTTTGTAGCATTTTTTTTAGCGCCCGAAGCGATTTCGAGTAAAGCATATACTGCGCCTTCAATACCTTTATCACTGATCCATTTCAAAGTTGGCATAATATTAAATTTAGGTAATTATTGCCAAATTTAATATAAAAAACATTGCAGATAAAAACTAACGACTTTTATAAGGTAGTGATGCCTTTTTTGAAACTTTGTTTAATCCATAATATTGATTTAGGAATGCTACTAGAGAATGTCCAATTTCTTTTGCAAGATTAACAGGTACAGCATTGCCTATTTGTTTGTATTGCTGCGACATAGAACCTGCAAACTTCCAATTATCCGGAAATGTTTGTATTCTAGCATATTCACGAACCCTAAAAGGACGGGTTTCTTCCGGATGACATCTTTCAGTTTGTTTCTGTGCAGGACTACAAGTTAGAGTTAAACATGGTTCATTCCAACCTATCCTTCTTGCAATTCCAGTTTTCCCTCCTCCTAGATAAAAACTCTTTTGCATATATTCTTTTTGCAATTTTAATGGTAGGTCTCTCCAATAACCACCTTGCGGAATTAAGTCTAATATCTCTTTCTTCCTTTTAGGATACGAAGGACCAGAAGACAAAGGAACACCAGAAGAATATAGTTCTCCTTTTTTAAGGGCATCTTTTAAAGTGTATATTTTATTATATGGTTTAGGAAATTCAAAATCCAAATTTATATCCTTCCTAATACCAACAAGAATTAAACGCTCACGCTTTTGAGGGACTTTGTAATGAATGGCCTTTAAAATTCTGGGATATAAAACTTTGTATCCTATTTCGTCCAAAATTGAAACCATCCCTTCAATTGTTCTTCCATTATCATGATTTAATAACCCTCTAACATTTTCACCAACACAAATTAAAGGTTTCGTTTCATCAACTGCTCTTGCAAATTCATAAAACAAAGTTCCTCTTGCATCTTGTAAGCCCAGTTTTTTCCCTGCGTAGCTAAAGGCTTGACATGGAAATCCTCCTGTAACAACATCTACCTTTCCTTTAAATTTTTTAAACGAAACGTTTCTGATGTCATCTTCAATTACATCCCAATGAGGTCTGTTTGTGCGGAGTGTTTCAGCAGCCCAATGATCATATTCATTTAATGCAAGACATTTTAATCCCGCATGTTCAAGGCCAATGGCCAATCCTCCAGCACCGGCAAACAATTCAAGAACAGAATAATCCCCGGCTGCTTCTTCTTTATCAACTACTTCTGTTTTTGTAAACAAATAGTCTAATTCATCAAATATTTTTAACTGCTCCTTTTTATACACCCTATAATTGCTCATAGGTTCTCTCACTGCAGTTAGTTTACCCGATTTATCCCATCTTCTAAGGGTTTCTGGTGTTTTGCCGAGCATATCAGCAACTTCTGAAATAGAAAAATATGTTTTCATAACCACATTATATAACATTATACATGGTTACAAATGTATAATTTTTTGTTTAGCGAATACTTTTTGATGTAATTTTTTTAATTAACAATTATTTGTTAATTGACTTAGATACTATTAGCAATTATTTTCAGCGTAAATGTAAACTTTAAAAGATTTTATTCTTGCTATGCTTTATAGCAAAATTAAAAACTTCACGAAATTGTATTTTGAAAAAATAAATGAAAATTTAATAGCCCTCATGATATTGTTATTTATAACTATTGTTTTTATTTTTATAAAATGAAGTATAATTCAAAAAGGATAATTGTGCCAAGGTTTGAAGAAGTTCAAGGTTTTTATACAACAAAACAAAGAAGCAATCTAATGTCAAAAATAAAAGGGAAGGATACTAAGCCTGAAATTTTATTTAGAAAAGAGCTTTGGAAGTTGGGTTTTAGATATAGAAAGCATGGTAAAAAATTTCCTGGAAATCCTGATATTATTATGCAAAAGTATAAATTAATAATTTTTGTTGATGGTGAATTTTGGCATGGCTATAATTGGATTGAAAAGAAAAAGAAAATAAAAACAAATAGAGATTTTTGGATTCCAAAAATTGAAAGAAATATGCAAAGAGATCTTGAAAATAATTTGAAACTTGAAAGTTTAGGATTTAAAGTATTTAGATTTTGGGAACATGAAATAAAAAAAGATTTAGATTCTTGCATAAACTTAATAATTAAATATATTTCTCTCAATTAAAGACTTCATACCATACGCCTGTGGCTTGCGCCTTGTTTGAACCTGACTCGTCCTGAAACAAACAAGATAGAGACAACGAAATTGTTAAAACAATAATGATATCAACTTAATGTCTAATAAAATCACCGGATAACTATTTTTTTCAGATAGAGTTTATTCTCTGTCAATATATGAGCAGAGTAAACTCCCCGTACTACTTTCCCGGATTGATTTTCCAACAGGTTTAGGGTATAATTTCCGGTAGCTGTTTTTAACTCATCGGCAAAAACAAGCTCACCCAACATATTAACTACTTTGATTTGAACCATAGGAACAAAACGCTTAAACTGCAGGGTAAAAGTTCCATTATTAGGATTTGGATATAGTGTTATTGCCAGCTCATCAACCTCAATAAGATTAGTTGAAGTTAAATTATAAGGAGCGGAAGTGGCCGAGCAGCCATTTCCATCTGTAATGGTAACGGTATAATTGCCATTTTGCAATGGAGTATAACTTTGTGATGTAGCTCCTGTTATAATGTTTCCATCCAGATACCATTGATAGGTATTTCCCAAACCTGATGTTAATGTATTTCCATTTAAAGTAATTGTAGGCGATGCCGGTGAAGATGGTATTGTAAAACTACCTCCGGATGTGTGAGTTTCTCCATTCCACATCCGCCAGTAATAAGTGGTGCCAGGCTGAAAACTTAAACTAACCGGGCTACAGGGTGCCTGGGCAACATAACATGAAAAGCCCACAGGAGCATTAGTAGATGTTTGGTTTGAAACATCTTTGTTATAAAAAAAGCTGAAATTAGGGTCAGTAGAAACATCTATTAACCAGGCATTTCCTGAATTCGTCCAGTTGAAATTTACATTTCCATCACAGTCGGCAGTGGCCTGAAGATTTGTAGCATAACAATTCACCTGGCCTTTAAAAGCATTGAAAGCAAGTTTTTGGTCTGAAGGGTCAAAGTTCCCCATTTCATATATACCCCACGATACACCTGGCCAGTCACTCAGAGTAAACCACAATGCAGCACCAATCCTTGAATCATTTTTTAGCAGATTGAATGAAGTTGTAAGATTATCTGCCTGCCCCTGATATCCAACGTTGCCCGATTGCCATCCAAACTCTGAAATCCAGACCTGTTTTGAAGTAGCCCCTTCGTAAGAAGTAATATCAGTCCAGAAATTATTAATATTTTGATTCATTGCATTAGTAATAGTAGCAGAGCTGGTACTACCCTGTTCCACATAAATATGCATTCCTATAGCATCTAAGGGATAAGAACCTGTTTCCTGGTGTGTCCAGCTCCAGGCCCATTCATTTATTCCATACCAATAGGTTTCTGCTATATATCCATTGGTTCCAAGGTTATCCATGGTTAAAACAGCACCCGATACCAAGGTAACCTGCCAAGCCTGATCATTGACATGGCCATTGAAATATTTTACGTTTAAATAGACATCCTGGAGCATAAGTGCGAACCATTTGGCATGTACAACAGCAGTATAACCATTATCCCAGTTATTGGGTTCATTATACGATTCATATACCCTGATTCTGTCTTTAAAATAGTCAACCACCTGAACAAAATTACTGATGTATTCATCTTTCCAGGCAGCAGCTCCGCTGGAGTCTGAACCGGGGAACGCAATCATTTTATCACCAATTGACTGACTAACTATTTGAGCACCAACAAGTGCATATACCTGGATGCCTTGCTGAACAAAACCATCTATAATTTCATCATAGGTTTGTTTCCATGTTTTTCCATTATGTAGTGTTTGGTCAGAAGGGGAAGACCATGGCCCTAAAATAAAATTTACACGTACCCATGGAGTGCATGTAGTTGCCACAACTGCAGTGGTTGCACTTGGATAGATAGCACCGGTAGTATTGTCAATAGGTTGGTTACAGTCAATGCCTATCCTGGTTTGGGCATGGCTTGTTTGCAGTATATATATGCAAATAAGGCCACAAAAAAGTTGTTGAGTAAATTTTCGCATTTTTAGGTATCTGAAAAGTTAAACTTAAAATGAGTTATGAATTTGCAATTGGGAATAAATTAATTATTAAATTATATTTATCTGAATTACAATAACATAAATGAAATTACTTAAATAAAAAAATCCAATTTTTTTTCCAAAAAAAATTAATTCATCACAATTTTAAAAACCTTACTGCAATTATCCGTTTTTAATTTCAAAAAATACATTCCTTTGGCAAGCTGTAATTCTGTTGCATTTATGTTCATCTGATAATTTCCTGGTTCTTGTTTATCATCAAATAAGATTATTTTTTTACCTAAAACATCCGTTAAGGAAATTTCTATTTTTGCAGATTCTGTCACAAGGTAGTCAACATTTGTTTCACTGCTAAATGGATTAGGATAAATTTTTAACTCAGCAATTGCTATTTTTTCAGGTATTGATGCCAATGAAACCATTTGCCCATCACTTGAACATACAGACGAAAACAATCCGGCACCATTTTCTGAATATAAATTATAATAGTAATATTGATTGGGCAGCAAGGTTAATCCCGTATCTGTTACAAAAGTATTCAAACCATTATCTATCCAGCCGATTATATCTTCTGCCCCGGGATTAGTTCCAACTGTATACCAGTATTTTAAGATACCGGAGTTCGTATCAGCACTCGTAGTCCAGTTGGCAAAAAGCTGAGTGAATGAAGATGTAAAATCAATATCCGCTGCTGTTCCGTCATTTACAGAAAAAGTTTCAGGTGGTGTCCAATCAATATTTACATCCTGAGCAGCTACAGCCGATAAATTTCCGGACGAATCCAATGTAATGGATTTTACCCGGCAGGCAGGAGTAGCGGGGTTCGGATTCTGATAACGTACATCATTGCTTGCAGACGGCCCAACAGTAACAATAACAGAAGCCGGCCTTGAACGGTATACTTTCAAATCATTCACTTTGTAATTACAATCTCCACTGCGAAAAGAGATGTATTTCCCTGTAGCATAAGGTGTTGAATCTATCCAGGAGCCAATAAGGTTATTATTTATATATACATCCATTTTTCCGGAAATACGGTCGTAGGAAACAGTATAATTATACCAGGTATTAATATTTATAGTAGCAGGGGCAGAAAATGAAGCAGCACCAAAATTATTGTTCGTCACCTTATATATCTGCAACTGGCTTTGGTCAACCCTGAACCATACAAAATAGGAGTTCCCACGATTGGTTTGTGAAGCGCTGTCGCAGAAAAAATGAAAGCCCGCACGTCTGTTGGTGCCCGTTCCTTCAATTCTTCCTTTCCAGTTAAATAAGTACCTGTTTGACAGGCTTTGTTTAAGCGGAGCATAAATATTGGTATTGGAATTAGCCTGGTCACTTTGTTCTAAAAAACCACCGTTAATAGCCCATGTACCGGCAGCTACTGTCCAGTCGGGATGCAACAGGCTGTCAAAATTATCGCTGAAAAAACCACGTTCATTATTGGCTCTCCATTCGGTTCCTGTATATTCAAGTACCTGGTAAAAACTTTTTTCAATACCGGAACCTTCACTATCGTCAGTATCTGTGAATGACGCAGTAAAATTTTGGGTTGCCCAGGCAGACGGCACTATAACCTGTGTTTCGGGTGGAGTAATGTCATTCGCTGAGCAGATGGAATAACCTATGGTAGCAATATAATAATGGTCTATTATCCATTGACTGTTTTGACCATTTTGTGCCCAGTATTGTGTACCCCATTGACACATACCTCTTCCATGCCCGGCCGGAGATTGTCCGCAACATAAATTGTCAGAAAAACAGCTATATGCTCCGCTGCCCCCAGCCTTACAATCGGAACAATTATAGGAAGTTCCTCCATAGTTATTCTCTGCAGAATATTCGGAACGTGCAGGGTCTATACCATTTGCTGTTACAATTTGTCCGCTGGTAGCTTGTGCAGCACTTTGGGCATTGGAATAGATTGTTGCACCCCACACCTGGTTACAGGTGGTAGAGGCGATGTCATAGTTTGCATCTACCGGGTTATTGACATACCACCCTCCATAACTTCTGTAAGCAACAGAGCCGGCAGCGAGCGATTCAAAATCCCAACTGGATATCCATTCATTGTCAATCCCGCTTTCTGAATAATATTGTAAACTCATCACATTTACACTGCTGCAATTGGTACAGGAACAGCTTGTGCCAACACGTATTGCAGAGGGAATTACACATCCACTGGTGGAGCGGTTTGAGTTGATTTCAGCCTCTTTCTCGTTTTTTTCGGGAAGAGATTTTTCATACATTTCGGTATCGTAACGGGTACCATCCAAAACATGTTGGATGTATTTTTCATTACTAACACCACCATTTTTGTCAAGAGCAATTTTCAATTTTATTTTGTCCGGAACAATAAGAAGGTCTTCAATTGTTTTTGTGGGATACCCTTTCAAAGTAAATGAAATAGTGCTTCGTATTTTTTGGTCAGTCGGGTTGGTAATGGCAGCAAACCGGGTTGGTGCTATAGAAAAAAAACCATCTTTATTGGTTTTAACAATAAGATTTTCAGTTGTTAGTTCAACAATCACATCGTCAAGTGGTTGCCCGGTTTCCGAATCTGTCACATAACCTTCCATTGTGGGAATGTTACATTTTTGGTAGGATATTAAAGTTTTAGTAACCCTATCCATAATTGCATTTATTTTTAAGGATGCCCCATTATTTATAAAAAAGTGGGTATTTAATGAGCGATGGCCGGGCGCTGCTATGGTAATTGTATATTTCCCGACATCTCCATTAAAAAGCAGATGACCCAACTCGTTGGTTTGTAAACGAAAAGTTTCTTTTTGATTAGTGAGGGTTATTTCTGCCCGAAGTCCATAACCGTTTTCGGCATCGGAAATATAAAAGGATAAACTCCCCTCCTGCTTTTCCTGTGCAAAAAAAATGGAAAATTGAAATAACAGAATACTAAAAATAGTAATGGTGTTTTTCATTCAATTTGGATGTTTTGGGTTCACAGCCGCCTTAAAATAGTAAGCCAATATACAAAAAAATGAATGAGAATCAAATGCCTTTTATACTTCGGCTAAAAAATACGTAAATTTGACTATTGGTTACAACCCATGAATAACAAAAAAAGAAGGCGAATTATTTTAAGATTACTGCTAACCCTGTTAGCACTATTTTTAATTCTCCTTACCTATTTCATTTTGGCTATCAGGATTGATGAGCCGGCAATAGCAAACCGAAATCCTGAAAATGTTTCACGTTTAAATCCAACACCTGACTTTTACACTCTTGGAAATAACTGGCTGAAAAAAAGTGAGTCAGGATTATGGGAAATGTATATCGAAGGGAATGGTTTTGAACGAGGCGTTGCCATAGGCAAACTTACTAAAGAGTTAGCAGAAAAACAGGAACTTGCTTTTATCAGACAGATTAAAGAGTTAATCCCTTCAGAAGGTTATCTTACCTTCTTAAAGTATTTTGTTGCTTACTTTAACCGAAAGTTACCTGATTATATTACAGATGAATATAAAGAAGAAATATATGGGGTATCCTTATATGCTTCAGACAAGTTCGATTATTTGGCTCCTAAGTACTACCGTATTTTGAATTACCATGGTGCACACGATATCGGGCATGCATTACAGGATAAAAATATGACTGTAGGATGTACTTCCTTTGCTGCCTGGAATCAATACTCTGAAGATAATAAACTGATTGTTGGTCGTAATTTTGATTTTTATTCCGGTGATGCATTTGCAGAAAATAAAATTGTTTGCTTTTGTAAACCCACAACAGGTTATAAGTTTGTCTATATCACCTGGGCAGGTTTTACCGGGGTTGTTTCCGGCATGAATGACCAGGGATTAACAGTAACCATTAATGCTGCCAAATCCGATATTCCAATCGGTGCAGCAACGCCTATATCTCTGGTAGCCAAGGAAATATTACAATATTCAAAAAACATAGAAGAAGCATTAAAAATAGCCGAAAAACGTACCACATTTGTTTCTGAATCAATTTTAATTAGTTCTGTGAATGATAAAAAGTCCTTCATCATTGAAAAGACACCCGCCAAAACAAATTTATACAGCGAAAACAGGGAATGTTTGGTGTGTTCTAACCATTATATGAGCGAAACGTTTAAAAGCGATATCAACAATAATAGAAATATTCTGCAAAGTTCATCACTATACAGAAAGTTAAGGTTGGAACAACTATTAAAGCTGAACCCTAAAATCAATTATCGGAAAGCTGCAAGCATATTACGCAACCAGTTAGGGTTAAATAATAAAAATATAGGACTTACCAATGAGAAAAGTATCAACCAGTTGATTGCACATCATTCCGTAATTATAAAACCGGAAGAACGGCTGATATGGGTTTCTACACAGCCTTTTCAATTGGGAAAATTCATTTGTTATGATTTGAATAAAGTGTTTGAGCAAGCTGTAAATCTGAAAGAAAAGAAAGAAATTTATGAGGCTGATAAAACCATTCCTGATGATCCTTTCTTACATTCTGACCAATATAAAAATTACCTGTTTTTTAAAAATATGAAAAACTGTTTGCAGTTTTGTACGAAAAGTGAGTTTAACTTAACTGTTAACCCTACTGCTATTGAACAGTTTATTAAATCTAATCCTGATAGCTACTATACCTACCGGATTATTGGTGACTATTACAAAAAAAACGGAGATTTGAACAAAGCTGTTGAAAATTATAATATAGCACTCACAAAAGAGGTTGCAACAGGCCAGGAAGCTGATAAAATAAAAGAGTTAATTATGGAGTGTTCAAAAAAATAAAGAATGATGGTTGATAACCAGATTGATACATTTACCATAGAACAGATTAATTTATTTCAACAACAAGAATTGAAAAAGTTACTGTTGTATCTGGCTACCAATTCCCCGTTCTATAAAAAGGTATTTGCTGCACATAACGTAACTCCTGATAAAATAAACACAATAGAAGATCTGCAAAAATTGCCATTTACTACCAAAGAAGACCTTCAGAAATACAGTAAGGATTTTATTTGTGTCCCCCCGGCAGCTATTATTGATTATGTGACTACATCAGGAACTATGGGCGAACCGGTGACTATTGCTCTTACAGATAAAGACCTCGACAGGCTTGCTTATAATGAATATAACTCCTTTAGAATTACCGGGGGCAGCAATGCAGATATATACCAGTTAATGACCACAATGGACAGGCGTTTTATGGCCGGCCTTGCCTATTTCTTAGGTGCCCGTAGACTGGGTGCCGGTATTGTACGTGTTGGCAACGGCATACCTGAACTGCAATGGGATACCATTAAACGCATTTCACCAACTGTAATCATTTGTGTACCTTCTTTTATCCTGAAATTAATAGAATATGCAGAATCGAAAGGTATTGATTACAAAAATTCAAGTGTAAAAAAAGCCATTTGTATCGGAGAGCCATTAAGAAATGAAGATTTTAGTTTAAATACATTGGGTAAAAAAATTGCAGATAAGTGGAATATTCAATTGTTTTCAACCTATGCTTCCAGTGAAATGGCTGCTGCATTTACAGAGTGCAGTGCCGGGCAGGGTGGGCATTTACAAGCCGATTTATTGCTCATTGAAATTGTTGATGAACATGATCAGCCTGTCAGATCTGGTGAAACAGGAGAACTGGTTATTACAACATTAGGTATGGAAGCTATGCCTTTGCTGCGTTTCAAAACAGGTGATATTTGCCGGATTTATACTGAAAGTTGTTCCTGTGGCAGACATACTCCACGTATCAGCCCTGTTTTAGGTAGAAAAAAGCAGCTAATTAAATATAAAGGTACTACACTTTATCCCAGCTATTTATATGATATTTTAGATACCATCGATCAGGTGCATAGTTACCAAATTGAAATATTTACCAACAACATTGGAACAGATGAAATTCTTATAAAAATAGGCTGTACTACGTTTTCCGAGAGCCTGGAAAAAGAAATAAAAGACCATTTCAGGGCAAAGCTCAGAGTGACACCAAACATACAGTTTGAAAATATAGAAACATTAAACAAACTGGTATATCCCGAAATGAGCCGTAAACCAGTTAAATTTATTGATAAAAGAATTTCATTAACTTAATATGTACACATGCGAGTAGATAAAATACCGGTCAGCTCTTTTGCCAAGGAGTTTGACTTTGAAGATATAAGACCTTATTATGATCGTGAAGCCCGTGAAGTATTATTTCGGCTTCTCGAAGATCCCTTATTTTTTAAATTAGTCAATTATCTATGGCCACAAATGACTATAGAAGAAGTACAGGGCAAAGCGGACAAAGTGTTTTCCAACCTTGACTTCCAGCTTCAGTTTATGCATACTGCTATACGTACTATTGTAGCAAGAACAGCAACAGAACTTACAAGCAGCGGCTTTGAACATCTTGACAGGAATGAAGCTTATTTGTTCATTGCTAATCATAGGGACATATTGCTCGACTCTGCTATATTGCAGATACTTTTGGTTGAACATGGTTTCTCCACTTCTGAAATCACCTTTGGTAACAACCTGATGGACAATGGATTTATTACCGATTTTGGAAGGCTTAACCGCATGTTCACAGTTCAGCGTGAAGGAACCAGCAAAGAGCTGTATGAAATTTCAAGAAAACTATCTGCTTATATCAGGCATACAATAGTAGATAAAAAAACATCAGTATGGATTGCACAACGCAATGGCCGTACAAAAGACGGAATTGATGCTACACAAACAGGTTTGCTTAAAATGATTAATATTAGCGGAGACCAGACACTTGAAAAAAATTATGAGCAGTTAAAAATTGTACCTCTCACCATATCTTATGGATACGAACCCTGTGATGTATTGAAAGTAAAAGAACTTTATCTTTCATCATTACATACTAAATATAAGAAAGACCAGGGCGAAGATTTAAACAGTATCATTACCGGTATAACACAACCTAAAGGCGGTATTCATTTGGCAGTTGGTACTCCAATAGTAAATGAACTTGAACAATTGCGTGAAATAAATAATGACAACGAAAAAATAAAGAAAATAACAAGTTGGATAGATAAACAAATCTATACCAATTACAGGTTATGGCCAACCAATTATATAGCAGCCGATTTATTGGAAAAATCGAATAAATATGTCGATAAATATACTCTTGAAGAAAAAGAAAACTTTATTGGTTATGTGTCAAATTCATTATCTATAATAGATGGAGACCGCGATTTTCTTGAACAGCTCTTTTTAAAAATATATTCTAATCCCGTTTATTCAAATATTCAAACTTTATAATATATTTGCCCCCATATTTATTAACCTCAATTCACAAAAAAAATGAAAAAAGTATACTTATTTCTATTCATTGCAACTGTATCTTTTTGCAATGTAAATGCACAAAACATGAATGCAATTTGTGGGGAAGATATGGTTTGGTATGGCTTGGATTTTTCTAACGCCAAATTTGTTGGTCAGTTTACAAATATCGGTGATAATTCAGGAAGCAGTGGTTATGAACTGAGAGATAAACACATCCCTGCATGGAATAATTTAATCTTAAATGAACCAAACAAATTTAATATCAGAAAAAGTTTCAGAAAATCCAACGTTTTTAACCAACTTGATGTTGTTAATGCAAGAAACTCTAAAATTGATGTAGATAAAGCAGTAAGCTTTAATACTTATAAATGGGACAATGATAAAGCTACTATTGAAAAAATAATCAGCGAATATACAGGTGGTGAGAAAAAAGAAGGTTTGGGAGTAGTATTTATTGTAGAAAGTTTTGACAAGATGGCTAACCTTGCTACTATCCATGTTACTCTTTTTGATATTTCAACTAAAAAAGTACTGGTAACGGAAGAATTTGTGGAAGTGCCTGTAGGAGTTGGCGTACGCAACTTCTGGGCTGGAGCAATCGCTAAAATATTCAAAACTATTGATGCACAAAAAATTAACGACTGGAAATCCAAATGTAAGTAATAGATTATCCATTTAAGCTGCAATAAAAAAGGCTGGTTTTAGTCCTCTAAAGCCAGCCTTTTTTATAATGTCTTAGTACTAAAATGATTTTACCACTTTTCTAATAATAGCAATACATTCCAGCAATTGTTCTTCTGTAATGACTAATGGTGGAGCAAAACGAATAATATCGCCATGTGTAGGCTTGGCGAGCAGGCCATTCTTCATCAATTCTATACATATATCCCAGGCGTTTTTTCCATTACGTTCATTAATTATCATGGCACAAAACAAACCTTTTCCACGCACAGTCCTCACAAGTTCAGGATAATCAGCCTGAATTGATTTTAATTCGTTTAACAGGAATTTACCCAAATGTTCTGAATTTTCAGACAATTGCTCCTCCTTTAATACTGTAAGTGCTGCAATAGCTACTTTACAGGCAATAGGATTACCACCGTATGTTGAACCATGTTGACCAGGTTTTATACACAACATAATGTCATCATTCGCTAAAACTGCAGAAACAGGATAAACACCACCAGACAGGGCTTTTCCAAGAATAAGCATGTCAGGATGAACCCCTTCATGCTCACAAGCCAGTAATTTTCCTGTTCTTCCTAACCCGGACTGTATTTCATCAGCAATAAACAAAACATTATTTTGTTTACATAGTTCATAACATTTTTTCAGGTAACCGGCATCAGGAACAACAACACCAGCCTCACCCTGTACCGGCTCAATTAAAAAGCCTGCCACAGTTTTATCTTTCAACAGTTCAGCAAGTGCATTTGTATCATTATAAGGAACAGTTATAATCCCAGGAGTATAGGGTCCAAAATTTTTCCGTGCATCAGGATCGCTGCTTGCAGAAACAATAGTGATGGTACGCCCATGGAAATTGCCTTCACACACAATTATCTTTGCCTGGTTTTCTGCAACACCTTTTTTCTCATAAGCCCATTTGCGAGCCAGTTTAAGTGCCGTTTCAACTCCCTCTGCACCTGTATTCATTGGCAGCACTTTATCATATCCAAAATAAGATGTGATAAATATTTCATATTCACCTAATGAATCGTTATAAAATGCCCTTGAAGTAAGCGACAATTTTTGAGCCTGCTCAATTAAAGCCGCAGTAATTTTAGGATGACAATGTCCTTGGTTAACAGCACTGTAAGCTGCCAGAAAATCAAAATACTGTTTGCCCTCCACATCCCAAACCAATACACCTTCACCCCGTTCAAGCACCACCGGTAAAGGATGGTAATTGTGTGCCCCATATTTATCTTCCAGTTCAATAGCCTGCTGCGATGTGTTTTTATTGATCATAACCGCTTTCATAGTAATAAAATTTTAAGTCGCTAAGTTAGCAATTATTTATCACTTTGTAAACCCCTAAAACTCATTTAGACTTCTTTCATTAGTCGTAAAAAGTGCTCCGTCATTTTTGACAGGTGTTTATTACCACTGTTATAAGCTAAATAAAAATTGTTAATTTTGTTTTCGTACTCATAAATAGCTGTGTTATCAATTTTACTGAATCTTTTATACAAAAATAAATCTAACCAAGCTGATAGCAGATGAAGCTGTCCTGTTTTTCTAAGCATTTTTTAATTGCCTTTCTGCTTATTATCAGTAGGTGTTCCCTCGCACAGGAAATACGTGAGGACAATGCTATAACGCAGGAACCTGTTGAGCATAGAAAGGCCTTTCGTATCGGAATGTATCTGGGCTCTTATTTTGCAAATCAATACACTGCAAATATGTATGATGGCTATGGGTTTGATATTGATGGAAATAAGAATAACTGGGACAATAGCCTGATGAACCAAAAAATAAATATGCAGTATGGCGGATACGGTTATGCAAGCCAGCCCGACCAGATTGCCCAAGCTCTTAATGTTGATTACCATACCTGGACATTTAATCCCAATGATATGCCTACTAATATGAGGTATAGCCCTGCCATTATGGTTGGCCTCAACTGCATTTATTCAGTGGATGTAAAAAATGCTATTTTACTGAACATTAATCTTGTTAACCTTACTGCTAATGGCAATTTTACCATTATTACCCCGCAGCAAAACAATTCTACTCAAATCAATGATCGTATAAAAACATTTTCCATCAGAGGAAAAGAACAGCGTATGATGCTGCAGTTTGGTTATCAGCATTTGTTGGGCGATAATGAAAAAATCAATTGGCTGGTAGAGGGAGGTTTACATGCTACACTTGCCAAATTTTCTTCAAATGAAATATTGATAAATAATCTGAAAATAGATCTTATCAGCTACTATAATAATGCATTTTATTCTTCCGCTTTGGTTTATAAGAAACCTATTGGTATAGGAATGGGTGTATTTGCCGGTGTTGGAGCCAATATTACTATGAATCCTAAGTTTACCATTCAGCTATTGTATAGTCCCACCTATGAGCGCATTAATATTGGTTTAAATCCGCGTTTAAAGTTGCAAAATGCTGCTGGTCTGCGGATATATTATAATATTTAAGATTTTTTATTTGTCCATAAACATCTTATTTTTGTGAATAATTCATAAAGATGAAAGAATTAGGTCTCCGTAAATATCTGTTATTTCTGTTGCTTGCATTAAATTCTGTGATTTCTATTGCTCAGGATGACACGCTGGCAATTGATCTTATGAATGCGGATGAAATCATACCACGCCAAAGGATATATTACCAGTTTACACCAAGGCTATACATAACAGTACCTCATCCGTTGAGCAATGCAGCTTTCAAAAAAACTTTTGTAGGAATCTATGAAGTAAATGCAGGACTAAACCTGGGATTTTATAAAAATTTCTTTGCCGGAGTTACCTATAAAAACAACCTGTTGAAAATAACACAAAAGAAAATTCCTAATTACAATGCCAGCATGTCAATGAATAGTGCGGCTATAAAAGCTGGTAGCGATTTTTATCTAAACGAAAAAAATACAGTTTTGTTTTCGGTTGCTTTATCGGCAGGGCAAAATTCAACCAAATATTCATCACTGATATGCAAAGATCCTGCAAAGCAGCCCGCTATTACCGAATTTAAATCAACATATTACGAACCCGAAGCAAGCTTTTTTTTCTTCACGGAAAGTAACTTTGCCTTTGGATTTATAGCTACTTATAGTATAATTAAACGAACTTTCGACCCTTATGAATTATGTCTTAATGAATGGTCGGCATACAGTAAAAATAATTCGGGGCCAACACAATATCTGAGTTTCGGATTCGGATTTTACTATGGCTTTTTTACCAGAAAAAGCAGTTAATCTGACAGTTCTTTTACTATCATGCTCTTCGAAGATACTTACCTGACCATTGCTCAACCCTGCGAAGGACTGTTTAAAGACAAGGGCAGTAAGTTCATTGCTTATGCATACCCAGTTACTTCTGAAGAAGAAATAAAAAAATACCTGACCAACCTGCGCAAAGAACATTTTAGTGCGCGTCATCATTGCTACGCCTTTCGCTTAGGAGCTGACAAGCAGGCTTTCCGTGCCAATGATGACGGAGAACCTAAATACTCGGCAGGAAAACCTATTCTCGGGCAAATACAATCAAAAGATTTAACAAACATATTAATTGTAGTAGTTCGTTATTTTGGAGGAACGCTGTTGGGTGTCAGTGGACTCATTAATGCCTACAAACAAGCTGCTGCTGATGCGTTGGAACATGCTGTAATAATTGAAAAAACAGTAAATGAGCTGTATGAAGCTTCATTTAATTATTTGCAGTTAAATGAAGTAATGAAGCTGCTGAAGGACGAAGAACTGGAACAAGTATCGCACAACTTTGATTTAAATTGTAAACTTGTTTTTGCTGTACGTAAAAATAATTCAGCAAGAATCCAGGAATTGTTCAGTAAAATCAGTAACCTTGAACTTAAATTTTTACGCGTTGAATAGAAATTGTATTATTATCCATTTACGTTAAAAATAAGAATGTATTACCTTTGACTCAAATTTAAACAGCTTCTTAATTTCAATTTTATCACTTCAGCCTATTGGTAGGGCTTCTCAAGGAGATTGAGAGTGCTTGGGTAACAATTAGGTAACATTTTCACTTTAAAAGAACCTAAATCTAATTTACCTATTGATTAGTATCCCTTTAGTTTTAGCTACTTTTTGTTAGCCTTTTGTATCCAAAAATATTTCAAAGAATTACATTGCAAGTATAAGAAAAAAAATGGTAAGCTTATTTTGAAAATTTTGGATGTATGGTTAGCTTAATGGTTTTTTAATGTTTGCCATAAAGGGTCTTAACACTATGGTCTTACACACACTTATTCAATCACCTCCTTCTTGGTATGACAAATTTTTCCATCCTTTTCACATACTTGTACCAAGTAAACACCTTTTGAAAAACCGGTTGTGAAGATTTTTGTTTGCCTGAAAAATTGTTGTTCCATGATTTTTATTCCGGCAGGATTGTAAATTCTTACCATATACTCCTTGTTTTTTGGTTCGGTAACTTCTATATTTATTTCCTGTTTAGCCGGATTGGGATAAACCTTAAACTTTAAATTTTCTTTTTGAGATTCATATACGCCTGTATATGGCAGCGTAAGCGTAATAGGTGTACCGGGACAGCTATTTCCATAGCAGGCAATGTAGTTTACTGTAGTAGTATCTACTTTAGAGAAATAACCTCCTACATATAAGTTACCGTTATAAACTTCAAGTGCAGCAACCCCTTCATTAGGGCCTGGTACCCAATGCCAGTCACTACCATTCCAGTAAAATAATGTAGTATCCATTGGCGAGCCTACTACACTATAAGCACCAACAAATAATTTTCCGTCAAAAAAAGTCATAGCCCTTTCTGCAGGGGCTAAATTAGGAGAGGGAGCTGTTAGGGGAAACCAGTTAGTTCCATCCCAAATAGCATAATACAATGTTGAAACCGCCCCTGCCTGAGTGAAACCGCCTCCAACATAAAGTAAATTATTTACCGTATCAACCGCCATCGCGTTTACTGCACCGTTCACACCTGTACCTAATGTTTGCCAGTTTGCTCCATCCCAACGGGCAATATTATTATATCCCATCACACCACCTGCCTGCAAAAATTCACCTGCTACATATAAATCACCTTTGTAAACAACCATGCAACGCACACTTAACGGAAAACCGTCCACTCCACCCTGCATATTGTCCATGGTATTTCCATTGTATTTTACAATGCACTTGGCTGTGCCGTTGCTTACCGGAAACCATCCGTAAAGCCCTCCTATGTATAAATCATTTTTGTATTTAAGAGTATAAATAAAATCACCGCCTATATTATTTGAAAAAGCAGAATCAGCAGACGACCATTCTACCCCATTCCATTTAGTTAATTTGTTTGTATTAGGAATATAATCATTTGGCCAGGGATTACAACTTTTTGCGGTAATAAATTGTCCGCCTGCATATATATATCCATTATATTCTTCTATTGCATGCACTACTCCATAAGTTCCACAGGCTAACGGGTACCATGTAATTGTGTTGGCATTGAACTTTTGAATACAACTCGATACTTGAGAACTATCAAATGCAAATCCTCCTCCAAGATAAAGTTCGTTGTTTATTACTTTTAACACATCCACTTCTGTACCATTAACCCCTACCGGTTGTTGCCATCCATTGGGATTGGGAATGCTATACCACTGCTGTGAAAACAGAGGCTGTATTGATAAGCAGAAAGTGAGCAAACTGATAAAATAGAATTTTTTCATTGTTGTTGTTTCGCAAAACGTATTAAGTTCAGGTATAGGTAATTTCTACATTACATAATTTTCTCAATTGTCTGCAATTATTAATTTATTTACCGAAAGCGTTTTATTGCCCTGTGTTAAGCGAATAAAATAAAGTCCGCCTGGTAAATTCTCCCGTTGCAATGTAATTGTTTGGCCTGCCCCGATAGTTATAGGACTTATCTGTTTTACCTGTTGCCCATACACATCATAAATAGTAAGTGTTGCACGCTTTAAAATTTTATCTGTTTGTAAAATGGTTTGTGTAGAAAATGGATTGGGCGAAATGGTTAATGGTTTATTATTCACATATTCATTTATTCCAGAAGGAGTTACAACAACCGTATCGCAGAAATAGCTCTGGCATCCGTTACTTGTTTGAATGTAAAGACATGCAAAATAATTTACAGGGATAGGGTATGCATGAATTGGATCATAAATAGTTGACTCCGTTCCATCATTAAAATCCCAGAAAAAATTGATAATAGAGTCATCTGCTGTTGATAAATTTGTGAACGAATATAAAACTCCATCAGAAGTATAAGAATATTCAGCCTGACAATTGCTGCCGGTATCTGGTAATGTACAAGGACAATTAGAATTTATAATAATCCTGGCATAGCCTGTTTTATAACAAATTAAAGTGCTATACGATTCATAGTGCAAACACATTGAACCCGGTTCAATTAGACCACCTCCACTTCCTATTCCTTCAATAATACTTTGAGTAATATTATTTGTTTCGAATCTCTTCAACAGTATTGCTCCAAGATAAACTGTATCGTAACTCTGCACCATAAGTTGGGGATCGTTACAACCACTATTTGCTTTATTGTCCTGAAGATACATTCCTTGGGCAAGGTTGAAATCAAAAAGAATAGATTCGGATGACTGGAATTGATATATAAAATAAAATTTTTTCGTAGCATCTTCTCTTAACGCACCAACATAATAATTAACAGAATTTGCTGAAACTGATCCCGAATCTATTGGAATAATAGAATCTACTCCCATTCTATAAAGTTTAAAATAACTATGAGTTCCAATTGTTGTATCTCCATTAATATAATATTTGAAATGAGAAACATAATTGTTAGCCACATCACTACCTCCCGACAGCATTTCCCACTCAGAGGAATAATTAATATAATTAAAATAAGACTGGGCAGAGATTTTCACTGCCAGTTTTAAAATTAGAAATGATAGGATGTATGGCCGCATTCTCATTAGTATAGATAACTATTTTATGATAATCATTTTTTTGCTTCCCCAAACTGCATCTTTGGTTTCTAATTTATAAATATAGAATCCTTCTGAAAAATCCTGGGAAGAAATAATCAATGAATTGTTAGTACTGTTTACTTCATATTTTTTGATTAGTTTACCGCTAAGATCGTAAACGTTTATATCTGCTCTTCCTATATTTTCAGGCAATAAGTAAGGAATCACTGAAAAATCACCAAAAGGGTTGGGAATATTATCGCCAAGATATACCGATACAGAATTTACGGGCATTTTGTCAGTTATACCAGGGGCGCTTAATGTTCGTGGAACAGCCGGGCTGCACGTTTCATTGAAAATCAGGCTCAATATTGCACAAGCATTCACTTGTGCCAATGAAGAAGGCATTCCCGCAATAGTTCTTACCAATTGTTCCTGCAGGCTGTCCATTTCAAAAACGCTTTTCCCTTGAAGTTCCAGATTAA